>JAWXCG010000140.1:0-29234 GCA_034440555.1 Pseudomonadota bacterium | reverse complement strand
GTTCAAAAGAGGCACGTTCAAAAGAGGCACGTTACTTCTGCGCGACGCCTTACTGCAGACCGGGCGCAACGATGGCGCAGGTGCGGTGGAATCTTCCGACTCATGACATCCGGCCTGGACGCGACGCTGGGCAAATGAGCGCTGGATTCCACCAAGCAATGCTTGAACTCGTTTCTGCTGCTCGCTTGTTGCTCGCTTTTCATCATGCATATTCCATGCGCGGATGCCCTTGCCCGCACCAGCGCGCAAATTCCCGATAGGCGAATCCGCCGATGAGAAAACTATCAGCCCCGCGCACAGACACGCGAATTGTTGGTTTTCACTCGCTTCTGGTGCGAGTTTTGCAACTCGCGCAGCAGGCATAGCTTGGCGATCTGCGCACCCGGACCAACGACGACAGGTACCACCCCTGTTTTGAATCCTACACCCGCGGCCGGTGCATGCCGCCGCCGCTCGCGGGTGAGGTGTGCTGGGAGATGCCGCGGCGCTCGCGTACCATTGCCGCAAACCATCCATAGCATGCCGATGCCCCACACACTGCACGATGAACGTCTCGATCTGGTCAGCGGATTGTTACTCAATGCCAACGCCACCAGCGTGCTCGACCTGGGCTGCGGTGTCGGACGACTGCTGTCGCGATTGCTGGACTATCCGCAGTTCACCCTGATCACTGGTATCGACATTTCGGCAACCGCCCTGGCGTTGGCGCGCAGCGAGTTGAGGTCCAAGTCGCTTTCCGAAACACGGCTCACATTGATCGTTGGCAACTTCACCCAGCCGCAGCACCAGGCGCAGGTGCACGATGCGGTGACCATGATCGAGACGATCGAGCATCTCGATCCAGCGCGGATGTCGGCTGCCGAGCACACCGTGTTTGCGCACTATCGGCCGCGGCTTGCAGTAGTGACCACACCGAACCGTGAATACAATCCGCTGCTGGGTCTCGCCGATGGGTGTTTGCGCGATTCCGACCACCGTTTTGAATGGGGGCGCGCACGCTTTCGCGCCTGGCCGCCGGCGTGGCGAAGCGACATGGCTACACACTGCACATCGGTGGCATCGGCGAACCGCATCCGGAGCTCGGTAGTCCGAGTCAATACGCACAGTTTGTCTGCAAGCGAATTTGACCGCTCTACGTTGGCGGCCACTCGAGGCTGACCACTTCTCGCCGGAGTGCAGCGAGGATCGCATCGCCCTGCTCAGCTGAGTTACAGAATACATGCTGAAACGCGACAATGCCGGTTACGCGGTCAGTTCTGCTCAGGCGTCGCGCAGAAATAATGCGCCTCTTTTGGACGTGACACCCTTGCTGGTCTTTTAACCCGGCTGCGTTGTTGCCCAAAGGATTGCGTAGTCCGACTACGGGTCTCTTTGAGCGCCGAGCAGGCGGGATAAAATCCGGCGCAATCCGATCACATTATCTATGCGCGACGCCTTAAGGAACCTCTGAACAAGTCCGAAGGCCGTGACAGCCCCCTGAGTCAGGGGGCAAAAACCGCAGGTTTTGGGGGCGTGGCAAGCAATAAGCTGGGTAGCGAAGACGAAGTGGTGACTTATTCAGACCTTCCTTAATGTACGGGCGTCATAGCGCCGCGGCGCATCTGGGCTCTCGCCGCATGCACGACTTGGCGCATTCTGCTTCGGTCGCGCGTACAGACCTTCGCGCAGCTCAACGGATCGCTACATTGCCGGCCATTGGCCGAAACGCGGAGTCGTCAGGAAACTCGACACGAAGCGGCAGCTGCGCCGGCAGCATTCGGCTTGGCGACTTTGGCGAGGATTCATCGTAGGCCACTTCCGCAGCTTTGTGCGCAGCTTTGTGCGCGATCCTGCACACTTGCGCGCTGTCATAGAACGACGAGGACTTGGTCCAACGTGTATGGCCCGATTTCGCTGTCGCTGGAATGCCTTTGCGGCCTGGGCCAGGGCCGGGGAACAACGGAACCCACAGTGCATCCTTGGCATTTGCTTCGATGCAGACAAAATACTGTTGCGCCGACAGTTCCACGTCATCCTTTCCGGTGTAGGTGGCACCTTGTGCAGCCAATGTTTTGGGATCGAATCGCAAAACGAGTCCAGGGGCGTGAATGTGGGGCATGTGATTCCTCAGGTGAAACATCAAAGAAAGGTCTGAATAAGTCAGCACTTCGTCTTCGCCACACTGCTTATTGCTTGCCAAACCCGAAAAAACCTGCGGTTTTTCGCCCGCTGACTCAGGGGCTATCCTGGCTCCGGACTTGTTCAGCGGTTCCCTAAATGGAGCGGGCCACAGCATAGTAGTCGCCGACGCAGGGAATAGGGGTGGGATGCAGGATGTGGCGCTCGCTCGCCTGGTGCATGCGGATGTTGAGCGCGTTTAGCACATTGAAAGCCCGCAGATCTACCGGCGCTCCAAATGTTGCTGCGACACGGTACGCGTAAGTGACTCAGGCGGCGCCGGTGATCGCGAGCGCCACCGCTTGCGCGACCTCAATTCCGTCAATGGCCGCAGAGTAGATGCCACCAGCATAGCTGGCGCCCTCGCCAGCGGGATACAGGCCGCGCGTGTTGATGCTCTGATAGTCGTTGCCGCGAGTGATTCGAATGGGTGATGAGGTGCGCGTCTCGACTGCGGTGAGCACCGCGTCGCGCATCGCAAATCCCTTGAGTTGACGATCAAGCGCTGGAATCGCCTCACGAATCGCGCCGATCGCATAGTCAGGCAGGGCACTGCTCAAGTCACCGAGGCGCACGCCCGGCGTATACGAGGGCATTACTGCACCGAACTCCTGCGAGGGTCGAGCGTTTAGAAAATCGCCGACGAGTTGTGCCGGGGCACGATAGTCGTTGCCGCCGAGAACATACGCCTGGCGTTCCCAATGTCGTTGGAACGCGATGCCGGCAAGTGGACCGCCGGGGTAGTCTGTGGGACTGATACCGACCACCAGCCCAGCGTTGGCGTTGCGCTCGTTGCGCGAATACTGGCTCATGCCATTGGTCACGACCTGGCCGAGCTCTGAAGTGGCAGCCACCACGGTGCCACCGGGACACATGCAGAAACTGTAGACGGAGCGCCCATTTCGGCAGTGGTGCACGAGACGATAGTCAGCGGCGCCGAGTACCGGATGACCGGCAAACTCACCAAAGCGTGCGCGATCGATCAGCGACTGCGGATGTTCGATGCGAAACCCGATCGAGAACGGTTTGGCCTCCAGATGCACGCCGCGTTCGTGCAACATTTCAAAGGTATCGCGAGCGCTGTGCCCGATCGCCAGCACCACTTGCGTACAGGGCATCTCCTCGCCGGTGTCCAGGCGCAGACCGCTGACGCGGCCGTCTTCGATCAACAGGTCTTGGACGCGCGCACTGAAGCGGATCTCACCGCCAAGCGATTCGATATTGGCGCGCATCTTTTCGATCATGCTCACCAGTCGAAAAGTGCCAATGTGCGGCTTGCTCACGTAGAGGATTTCCTCCGGCGCTCCGGCTCGCACAAACTCCTCAAGCACCTTGCGGCCGTAATGCTGCGCATCCTTGACCTGACTCCATAACTTGCCATCGGAAAATGTCCCGGCACCGCCCTCACCGAATTGCACATTGGATTCCGGATTGAGCTTGCCGCCGCGCCAAAGGCCAAAGGTGTCGCGCGTGCGTTCGCGCACCTCTTTTCCGCGCTCAAGCACGATCGGTCGGAAGCCCATCTGCGCCAGGATCAACGCCGCGAACAGCCCGCAGGGGCCGAAACCGATGACTACCGGGCGTGAGGTGAGCGTGCTCGGTGCCTGCGCTACAAACTTGTAGCGCATGTCGGGACTGGGCCCGACATGCGTGATGCTGCGCCTGGATACCGCCGCAATGGCCGCGTGGTGCAGCTCTACATCGACGGTGTAGATCAACAGTATCGCGCTGCGCTTGCGTGCGTCATAGCTGCGTTTGAACACTGAAAAACGCAAAAGCTGGTCTGCACCAATGCCCAACCGCTCCAGGATTGCTGCCTGCAACGCCTCATTCGGATGGTCCAGCGGCAATTTGATTTCGGTCAGGCGCAACATCCAGCAACTCAAGTCCGACATGGCTGCGCATGCTCGTTGAGATGACGGGCGGGCGCAAGCGTGCGCGGGCGCGGTGGTGCAGAATCTGCGACTGCGGGTGCCCTGAGAACCCCGCTGGCGACGCGGCACGCCGTTTACCGCGTGCCGGTGCAAAGGCGAACTACAATGGCGTCCACACTCTGGTTCGGATGCATCGATGGCGTGCAAGGCCTGCTTCTCTAGTCGCGAATTGGCGTGCGATTGCCAAATGTCTTGTCAAACTGATGCTGCGTCCTGCCAATGGCATTGAGCGATCACGCTGACGTCATCGTGATTGGCGGCGGAGCGGCTGGACTGATGTGCGCGCTCACGGCAGGTCGGCGCGGGCGCCGGGTGCGCGTGATCGAGCACGCCAGCCGCTGCGGGAAAAAGATCCTGATGTCAGGTGGCGGGCGCTGCAATTTTACCAACACCGGAACCACTGCGCAGAATTTTCTCTCGGCCAACCCCCATTTCTGCAAGTCGGCGCTGGCGCGTTACACGCCCTCCCATTTTATCGAGATGGTTGAGCGTCACGGCATCGCCTACCACGAGAAAGAGCTCGGTCAACTGTTTTGCGATGAGTCGTCCAAACAAATCGTGGCCATGCTGCTTCAGGAGTGCACTGCGGCCGGTGTGCACATCGATACCCAATGCCCCGTCGAACGCGTAGTGCACTCCAGCGAAGGCTTCCGCGTTTACACCGCGCTGGGCGCATTGTCGGCACCAGCGTTGGTCGTAGCGTGCGGTGGATTGTCGATCCCGAGCATGGGCGCTAGCGGATTTGGCTACGAGTTGGCACGCCAGTTTGGTCATGGCGTGTTGCCGACGCGTGCGGGGCTGGTACCGCTGACGCTTTCGGGCAAGCATCAAGAACGTTTGCGCGACCTTAGCGGAGTGGCTTTAGCGGTGAGCGCGAGCTGCAACGGTCAACAGTTCAATAGCTTCATGCTGATTACCCATCGTGGCGTCAGCGGTCCAGCGATTTTGCAAATTTCGTCGTATTGGAACCCCGGCGACGAACTGCGTCTGGACTTGCTGCCGCAATCTGACGCATTCGCACTGCTCAAAGCGCTGCAAGCGCAGCGCCCGGCAGCCGAGTTGCGCACGGTATTGGGCGATCTGATTCCCAGACGATTGGCGGAGCGTCTGTGCGAGCACTGGTTTGCCAGTCGACCGATGCGGCAGTTCAACGATCCAGAACTTCGCGCGATTTCAACTCAGTTGCAGCACTGGCCACTGATCGCGAGCGGCACCGAGGGCTACCGTACGGCGGAGGTCACCATGGGCGGCGTCGACACCGATGCGCTCTCGTCAACTACGATGCAGTCCAAGCATATTCCAGGCTTGTATTTCATTGGCGAAGTGGTCGATGTCACCGGCTGGCTGGGCGGCTACAATTTCCAGTGGGCATGGGCCTCGGGATACGCGGCGGGAACAGCCGTGTAGACCGGCAGGGCGACAAACCCGCTTACTAGAACGCCACGCGCACCACCAGCAGCCCACCCCATTGCCAGTGACCCGCATCGGACGCAAAGGCTGGGCCGGGATTGAGCGCAGAGGCGATCATCTCGAATTCAACCCTTGTCCATTCTTCTACCGCGAGCACCAAATCAAAGGCCTCGCCCAGATCGCGGTGTTCGCCGGTAAGCTCAATATCGATTCTGGCGTCACGCAAAGAATCTGCCGGAGTGCCCAAGCGATAGCGGTTGTAGACCAGATCCAACGAGCTGGCATCGAACAGCGAGATGCCAATGCCGGCTGTCCATACCGACAGATTGGACAGGTCGGGGTCTAGCAGCACCCCATAGTGATCGAAGCGTTCGACGCCGCCGAAGCCGACTTCGTTGCCGTGCAGTCCGGTTTGATGAAAACTACGATCGATACTGTCTTCGGAGTTGCGATCGTCAGAGCCAACGGCATAGCCCATACTAACGCGCGGCTCGCCGCGTAGCGGCGCTATCCAGGTCACCCCGGAATCGTAAGCCCAGCCCCGCACACGGCGTTGAATCACTTCCTCGACTACGCTCATTGAGGGCGACTCTTCCCCGAATTCTGCGAGCCGCTCGTCGCCCCGCACCTGGGCGTAATCGAGCCAGTAGCCGAGCAGACCAAGCGTTTCGCTCTGCCATGCCCCAGATGCCCGCAATCCGATCCAGGTCAATTCCGCGTCCGACTCATCGGCGCGATCGCGCGAAACGGTCTGGTCGATGATCTCGTTGTACGAGTGATCACTGCTCGCCAGCCCGAACAGCTGAAGTGCATGATTGGGCGCCCAATCCCACGAAGCCTCACCGAAGTAACGCAGCACTTTGTGGTCTTCCGGGTCGATAAAGCCCAGATCGGAACGACGCGGGGCTAATTCCTGAGCGACAGCGACTGACAGTTCGAACTCACCCCGTTCATAAGTTACCCGAATGGCGTCTAGATCCTCATCCCACCACCAGAGCCGGTCGTCCTCAAAATCCAGGCGGCCGACTTCCACGCTCAGCCCGGAGCCGGCGATGTCTTCCGAGTACACCCACATCTCACCACGCTCCACATAAGAATCGTTGATCTGATTCGGGGTGTTGTGGTGCAGATCGTGCGCATCGGCAATCCGCGCCTGCGCGTAAACGGATAGGCGGCGGCCGAGGCTATAGAACACTTCGGTCTCAAGCTCCTGTTCGAACAACAGGCGATCGAAGTGCTCGTCGGGCACCCCGAGCACCGTCTCATCGAAGTAGTCCAAGGCTGCTTCGTATTCCCCGCTGATAACCAAAGGCCGCCCGCGCAGCTCGATGCTCCATGGGTTCTCGACTCGGTTCTCGTCCTCGCGCTCGGTCAGCCGCTCGCGCAAGTCGTCGGAATCATCCTCATCGGATTCCTGTTCTTGCTGGTCAGGATCGGTGTCTTCAGGATCATTGACTTGGAGATCATTGTGTTCGAGATCGCGACTCTCGGAAAAGGCCCTTGCGGAATCGTCACCCGCAGCGCCGGCCGGCACTTGCCCAGCGGCAGCAAAACTCAGCGAAAGGCTGAGCAGGCACGCAGCGACCGCACGCCTCAGAAACCCACATGCTTGCTCTGCAGGCGGAACATACTGGCTAGTCGCTTTGGAAGACACGGATATCGCCCTTCCCGAATGCGGTGCATCGATACTACGCGACAAGGGTCAATGAGTCGACGGATGCGACTTACGTCATCGGCACGCCATGCATTCACAAGGCAGGCGGCGCAGTTAGAATCTGGGACCAATAATCCAGGCACGGACCCAAAAATAGCGTGAGCTCGCATAACTCGACCACAGTCATCCCCTCGGCAACGTTCGAGTCGATCGCCGTCGAGCGCGGTTGGATCACGCCAGCACAGGTCGACGAGTGCCGCGGGCTGCATCAGACCGTTGTGGAAATGGGGCTGGAATCGACGCTCGCCGAGGTGTATGTCAAGAAGGGCTACCTCTCGGCACAGCAGTCTGCACTGCTGCAGTCCGTACTCGGAAGGACCGGGGCGGTCACCATACCAGGCTACGAAATCATCGAGAAAATTGCCGAAGGTGGAATGGGTGCAGTCTACAAAGCGCGACAGATCTCGATGGATCGACTGGTGGGAATCAAAGTGCTGTTGCAGAAATTTGCTGACGACAAGGACGGGCGTGAGCGTTTTGTGCGCGAGGCGCGCGCCGTTGCCAAGCTCAGCCACCCCAACGTCGTGGCTGGCATCGATGCCGGGGAAGCTCATGGCATCTACTACTTCGTCATGGAATTTCTCGACGGGGAGTCTATGGATGTGGTGTTGCGTCGGCGTGGACGGGTGCCGTGGGAGGAGGCCGCGGGCATCGTGCGGCAGGTGGCCTGCGCATTGGACCACGCGCAGAGACACGGCATCGTGCACCGCGATGTAAAACCGGGCAATATCATGTTGCTCAAAGACGGTACCGCCAAACTCGCAGATCTTGGACTGGCCAGAGTAGGTTCAGCGACCGACAGCACCCTCACCCAATCGGGCATGATCGTCGGTTCGCCGGCCTACTTGTCGCCAGAGCAGGCTGTCGGCGATCGCGAGCTGGACGTTCGCAGCGATATTTTTTCCCTGGGCCTGACTTTTTTCGAGCTGATCGCTGGCGATCGCGCCTTCGGTAGCGGCAATCCGATGTCGACCATCACCGCACTGCTGACACGCAACGTGCCAGTGGATCGGTTGGCAGAAATGGATGCACCCCGAGGGGTGATTGCGGTGGTTGCGAAAATGACCTGGCGTGATCCCGGTGAACGTTATCGGGCGCCGCAGCAATTGATTGAGGACTTGGATGCATTATTGGCGGGGCGACCGCCGCTGCACGCGCTTGCACCGGAGCCCGCCGCTCGCGCTGGGAGTTACGGGCTGGAGCCAGGTGCAAGCGTGCTGAGCCAGACCAGGCAACGCGCAGCTGGGCCGCAGCGGTTGCCAAGGTCGCGCCGCAACTGGACCTTCGCGAGTGCGATCGTCGCGTTGCTGGTAGCCGCTTTGTTGGCTTATGGGAATTGGTCGGTCTCAACGCAAAGATCGGCTTTTCCGTTGATGATGCCGACCCCAGCTGGCGAAATCGAGACGGCGATCGATTTGCGCGCGGCGATCGGGCTCGCAGCTGAGGTCGTGCGCGATGGGACGGTGTATCACGCCGAGTTTGAGCATGGCGAGTTCTCGATTGATTTTGCTGCGGGAAAACGCACGATCAATGTCGTTGTGGATGCCGTCAATGGCGTTGTTGTCAAGCAATTAGCTGAAGATGAAGATCATTCGCTCGATGTCTCGTCGGCGCGGATCGGATTGGTCGACGCGCTGGAGCGGGCGCGCAAGCACAGTCCGGGAACTGCCGTTGAAGCTCAGCTGCTGATGCTGCCCGGTCGCGTCGTAATTGAGGTCAAAATCATTCGTGATGGAAAACCAGTGTGGGTGGCAGTGAACGGCGCCACCGGTGAAGTATCTGGCGAGCGCCTGAAGTCGCTGGATACGCCCTGACCGCGTCTTGCCCGGTGCGTGGCTGCAGGCGCTAGACTCATGTCCAAGGAGTGGCGGGGACCGCAACCGATCTCGCTCCCGGGGCGACCCTTCGATGATCGAGTATCTCGCCAGAATGTTCGCCTCGCCCGGCACCATCGTGCTGGTCAGCCGCCTTGACGATCAGCGCATCGTCGACGTCAGCCCGGCGTTTGAAACCATCGTCGGCATTTCGCACGAAGAAGCAGTCGGCCGAACAACATTGGAGCTCGGACTATGGCCGGACGCGCGCGCCCGTCAAACCATTGTCGACCAGCTGCTGCAACATGGTGCTTCCGTGCGCGAACCGATTGCTGTCCGATCGCGCGATGGAAATTTCTATGACGGCTTGGCGAGTTGCGAAATCGTCGTGGAGCAAGGGCAACGCTACGTCTTTGCGCTGCTGCAGGACATTCGCCGCCACGACGATCAGAGTCAGGCCAACCTGCGCGAGCTGGCGAGCTTTCGTTCGCTGTTTACCGAGGCTGAGATCGGTGTTTATCGCCGGCGGCCGGGCGTGCGCGGTTACATCGATGTCAACCCGGCGCTGGCGGCAATGTTCGGTTACGAGTCGCCAGAACAGCTGATGCGTGACGGTTCGTTCGATCCAGCCAACATTTATTGCGACACCGCGCATGGCGCCGAAGTGCAAAGGATGCTCGCGCAAGGCGGACGTATCTCACGCGTGGTTTCGCAGTTGCGTCGTCGCGATGGCGCGATCATTTGGATCAGTGAAAACGCCCGTGCCGTGTATGGCGCTGGCGGCGAGTTGCTGTTTTACGAGGGCACACTTTCTGATATCAGCAGCACGCTGGCGGCGAAGCAGGCCATGGAGCAGTCCGAACGGCTGTATCGCTCACTGGTCGAGAACTGTCGAGACGGCGTCTTCTTGATGCAGCACGGCAACATTGTTTTCTGTAACGAGGCGTTGGCGCGCTCGCTGGATTTCACCTGCGCCGAGCTGACAGGCACCAGTTATTTTACACGCATCGCACCTGAGGACTTGGCCAAACAACAGGGCCGGCGCGTCGAACGGGAAAGCGGTTCGACCGATGTCCAGGCGTTCGAAATTCAATTGGTGAAGAAGGACGGTACGCCGCGTCTGTTTGAAGTGCGCGCCGGCGCGGTTGAGTACAACAGCGAACCCGCATCCATCGGCACGATGCGTGACGTCACCGAATGGCGCGCCCAGCAACAGCGCTTGGCCGAAGCCGAAGAGCGTTATCGACTGGCGCTTTGGGGCAGCGGGGACAATCTCTTCGATTGGGATCTGGTCGCAGGCAAGCTATTGCCGGTAAGCACCGACCTGGACAGTGGTGTCGGAGTTGCGGTCCCGATTACGTCCGCATCGGATCTCGCGCCCTATATGCACGTGGATGATTTTCCGGCTTTCCGGACAGCCATTCACGACCATGTCGATGGCAAAACCAGTCACTTCGAGGTGTCCTATCGACTGCGCAATCGTGCCGGTGAATGGCGCTGGAAACTCGGCCGCGGGCGCGCGGTGGCGCGCGCTTCTGACGGTGCGGCGCTGCGCGTTTTGGGCACACAGCGGGACATTTCACGAATCAAGGAAGTAGAGTCTGATTTGCTCGAACTGACCCGGGAGCTGGATGCGCGTGTGCAAACGCGAACCCAGGAGTTGCTGGATGAGCGACGCAGCCTGCAGGATGCCAATAGTCAGTTGACCACGGCCTTCGATGCGTTGCGACGTACTCAGAGCGAGCTGATCGAGTCGGAAAAGATGGCATCACTGGGGCGACTGGTTGCCGGTGTGGCACATGAAGTCAACACGCCGTTGGGCGTTGGCCTCACCGCCATTTCGTTCCTGCGCAGTCAACTGCACGAGATCAAAGCGGCGTTGGCGAAGCAACTCACGGCTGAGCATGCCGATGTCTTGATCGGGCCGCTGGAAAGCGCTGGCGCAATGACCGAGAGTAACCTGCGGCGCGCTGCAGAGCTGGTGCGCAGTTTCAAGCAGGTGGCGGTCGACCAATCGACCCACAGCATCCGCAAGTTTGTCATGCGCGACTATCTGGACGAGGTCTTGCGCTCGTTGCATCCAGCACTCAAGCGCACGCAACACCGTGTCGTGCTGGTGTGCGACGAACATATACAGGCGATCAGCCGCACTGATGCGATTTATCAGATTGTGGTCAATCTGGTGATGAACTCACTCATGCACGGCTTCGCTACCGGCATAGCGGGTGAACTTCGTATCAGCGTCGAGCAGCAGGAGCAGCAACTGAGACTTCGCTACGAAGATGACGGTCGGGGGATGGAAGCCCAGATTGCTGAGCGGGTTTTTGAGCCCTTCTTCACCACGCGTCGCGAATCCGGTGGCACCGGCCTGGGCATGCACATCGTCTACAATCTGGTCACCCAGGCACTGGCCGGACGCATCACCCTGACTACCCAACCGGACAAAGGGGTGCGATTTGACGTGGTTTTTCCGCGCGTGCATCCGAGTGCCACGACCGCATAGTCGAGCGCTGTTGAAATGGGCGGCTGGCACCGTACGCCAACTGCTTTGGCAGGTGGTGTCTGGCTGATCGTGCGATGGCGCGATCGCCAGCTGCGGGCACGAGCGCTTGCCTTGGAAAGGCAAATACGTGAGCGAACCCATGCCTTGCGTACCGACCTGGGTAACACTATCGGGAGCCGATTGCAGGTCTGCGATCAGCTGTCGATGACTCGAAGGGCAGTTTCGTAGCGGCAATGTCGATGAGCGGCCCCAACTCGTACACATTGCGATAACCGTAGGTGTAGAGCGAAATAAAAGTAGAAAGATTGAGCGACGCACGGGCTGATTTGCTCGGAAACGGGCGTTCCGCGTTGCTGAAATTGTTATTGCAGTAGATCAGGATGCGCGTATTCGGGTCGGGAAGGGCAAGCCCGAGGCTGTCCACCGTGATGTCGGGGAAACTCAGATTGATCGCTCCTTTCACGTGCAGCAAGTCAAATTTTTCCTTGCTACGGGCATCAAGAATAATGGTTCCGGGCTCGCGGCTCAGACGCAGGAACTCCAGTTCGCTGACACGTCGACTTTCGCGGTGCGCAGCAGCGGCGCGCGAGGTTTGCAGATAGCCTTGCATGTCGATCGACGGGTTGCGCAATTCCGCACTCTCCTGGGCTATCGCTGGGGAGACCGAGGTATACGCCCATAGGGCCAGTGAGATGACCAGGCAACGGGTGATGCATGACGTGTGCGGCATGACAGACTCCTGTGCGAGCGGTGGTGGTGGATGCACAGGTTAAGTGCGGGCGTTGCTGCGCAATAGGCCCGAATCTGCAAATTCCTCGAAGTCAGCTTTACAAGAGATTTACAAGCTTTGCGATCTCTGGGTTGCTACGCTCGCGCAAGCCCCCCATCCCGCGTATCCGTGTGCAACGCAAACCGCGAATCCTGATTGTTGAAGATGAACCGGCAATCCGTACCGGTCTGGTCGATGTCTTCGTTTACCATGGCTTTGAAGTTGAGTTTGCCGTCGACGGAACGCTCGGGCTGGCCCGCGCACTGGTTGGAACCTTCGACCTGATTCTGCTCGATGTGATGCTGCCGGGGCGCAATGGATTTGAAATCTGCGCGGCCATCCGCGAAGTAGATCGCGAGCAACCCATCATCATTCTCACCGCAAAATCCTCTGATGAAGATGCGATTCGCGGGCTCGCACTCGGCGCTGACGACTATGTCTCCAAACCGTTTTCGGTGGCGCAACTGGTGCTGCGTGTTCAAGCGGTGCTGCGCCGATCAGGGGTGGGTGCTCCGAGCGCCGAAGTCATTTTGTTCGCGGATGGAGATCAGCTCGACCTGGCCAATCTGAGCGCCTGCGTTGGCGGGCAAGTTGCGCGGCTGACGCGGCGTCAGGTCGAGGTGTTGCGCTATCTGCACACTCACCGCGACCGGGCTGTATCGCGCGAAGAACTGCTGAACAAGGTCTGGGGCTATGCGCGTCACCTCGAGATCGAAACGCGTACGGTGGATATTCACATTGCCAATCTACGCCGCAAAATAGAGCGTGATCCCAAGCAGCCCCGACATCTCCTGACCGTTCGCGGCGGAGGCTATAGATGGGCGGACGCCTGATATGGCCATGCGGCTGAGCCATAGCCTGAGCTTGGGCAGATTGCGCCTGTTTCTTGCGCTGCTGTTTGTCGCCCTGATGGTGCCGAGCGCAGTGCTGATCGATCAGACTCGCCACCAGCTCAAGTGGGAGACCTTCCACCAGTACCGCACGCTGGCGGACGAACTTGGCCGGCGCATTGACGCGGCATTGCAACGGATGATCGATGCAGAGGAAGCACGCGGCTACGCAGATTACGAGTTTGTCGTCCTCACCGGCGATCCCCATACGTCCAAGCTTCTGCAACGCTCACCGCTTGCGCGCTATCCGGTGCAGTCCGCGCTTCCAGGTCTGATTGGCTACTTCCAGATCGACGCCGATGGCGCGTTCAGCACACCGCTGCTACCTGACGATCTTTCCAACCCCGATCGATGGGGACTCGGCGCGATCGAGATTGGCCAGCGGGTCGCGCTGCGTGACAGCATGCTCGACGTGCTCAACCGCAACCGGCTGCTCGTACCTCAACCATCGCTGGCAGCGCCGGACGTCCGACTTGCGGCCGCTATCAATCACGCTGCGTCGCCAAATTCTGAATCGTCTGCTGCAATCTCAAATCGTGGCCAGGCGAGCCCGATGCAGCAGATCGCTTCGCCGGCAGCGTTTGATGAATTGAAGGCGCCGGCCGAACAAGCGGCGCGAACCGCGCGCAACCAGCTCGGTCGCGTCGACGACTTGCAAATGGCGCAAAACTATCAGCGCGCGGCCGACGAATACGTTACGCAAAATTTGATCGATGCCAGCCAGACGCAGCTCAAATCGAAGGTGCAGGCACGGGCCAAACGCACCGAACAGTCTGCGGTGGTCGAGCCCCAGCCTCAGCCACACACTCTCGACAACGCAGTCGACGCGCGCCGAGTTCGGATTTTTGAAAGCGAGGTCGATCCGTTTGAATTCAGTCTGCTCGACAACGGCTATGGCCTCTTGTATCGCAAAGTATGGCGCAACGGGAAACGAACGATCCAGGGCGCAATCATCGATCAGAATGCCTTTCTCGACGCTGCAGTCGTTGACGTATTTGAGGAAACAGCACTCGCTCAGATGAGCGACCTGGCGGTGGCGTATCAGCATGGAGTCGTGCGGTTCGCGCGCGGTCCGGCGCAGCTGAGTGGTGTCGATGTCGCTGACGGGTTGCAGGGTGAATTGCTGCATCAGGCGCGACTGTCGGCGCCGATGGGTGATTTTCTACTGCTGTGGAACATCAATCAGCTGCCTACGGGTCCGGGAGGTCAGCTGATCAATTGGGCGGGTGCAGTGCTGTTGGCAGTTCTGGTAGTCGGTTTTGTACTTCTCTATCGCCTCGGCGTAAGACAGATTCTGTTGGGACGCCAGCAGCAGGACTTTGTCTCGGCGGTAAGCCATGAGCTGAACACGCCCCTGACTTCGATCCGCATGTACGCCGAAATGCTCGACGCCGGTTGGGCCAGCGAAGACAAAAAATCAGTGTATTACCGCTTCATCCACGACGAGAGCGAACGCCTGACGCGGCTGATCGCCAACGTGCTGCAGTTGGCGCGCATGGAACGCAACGAGCTGCGGCTCGATCTCAAGGCGATTTCTGTCGATACTTTATTGGACGTGTTGCGTTCCAAGCTCACGCAGCAGATCGAACGTTCCGGTTTCGAGTGCATTTATCAGATCGCCCCCGACTGCGTGCGGCGCGAGCTACTGGTTGATGTCGATGCCTTCGTGCAGATCGTGATCAATCTGGTCGACAACGCGCTCAAGTTTTCCGCTCGAGCGCAGCGCCGGATGATCGAGATCAGCGTGCATACGCGTGGCGAGCGCCGGATCGCGATCAGCGTGCGCGACTATGGTCCGGGCGTCGACAAATCGCAGCTGCGCAAGATTTTCGCTCTGTTTTACCGCTCCCGCAGTGAGCTGACCCGAGAAACTCCTGGTACCGGCATCGGACTGGCTCTGGTGCGTCAACTCGCCCGCGCGATGGGCGGTGATGTCGAAGTCGTCAATCGCGATCCAGGCGCCGAATTTCAACTGCTGTTGCCGTCAACCATGCAACCGCGAGAATCTGTAACGGATGCACCTGGTAGAGTCGAGGAGTGATTTCCCCATGATTGTCGCCGAACACATTTTTGCGGTATTGCTGATCAGCGGTGTCATCACCGCGGTGCCGATCGTGCAGTTCTTCTTTCCTGCGGCAACCCTGAAGCATTTGCACAAGATGAGCATCGACGACCCGAGCGCGCTGTTCTTCGTCCGGCACTGGGGGCTGGTTGTGTTCAGCATTGCGGCGCTGCTTGTTTATGCAGCGGGCCATGCCGAGGTGCGGGCACCCATCATGTTGGCTGCGCTGATTGAAAAGGTGGGCCTGGTAACGATGGTGGCATTGCACTGGAATCAACCCTACGCCTGTGGTCTGCGTGCTGCAGCGTTGTTCGACAGTGCCTGCGTGTTGGTCTACGCGTTGTACTTGCTGGGGCTGGCTTAGGGCGTATGCAGAGAACCGAGCTTGGGCCTTCCTGGCCGGTTGAGCCGGCGCAGTGGTTGCTTGTAGCGACATGCAGTTTCAACTAGCGTCACTTTCGGGCTATTCTGCGCAGGTTAAGGAACATCTGAACAAGTCCGGAGCCGCGATAGCCCCTGAGTCAGGCGACGAAAAACCGCAGTTTTTTTGGGGTTTGGCAAGCAGTGAGCAGTGTGGCGAAGACGAAGTGGTGACTTATTCAGACCTTCCTTAACGATGGGTTGGGGTAAGTCTGGGTGCTTGCTTGAGACGCGTCACTCGCGGCTTCGAGTATGCGCATTTCCGATTTCATAGGGAGTCCATGGCGATGATTCAAGGCAAAGGTAGTACCAGCAAGCTGCTTTCAGTGTGCATGTTCGCTGCGGTATGTTCTGTGGCGGCGAGCGAAGCGGCGATTGCGCAAAGCAACGGCGACGCGGTAACGGCCGGCGTATTTCGCGGCAGTTCCACCGCAGTGCGTTTTGACGTGTCGCCACCACTGCGCGATATGGTGGTGCTGCCGCCCAGAGGAAAGTCAGAGCTCGGCGGTCTGATGATCGACCCCAGTTCGCACATCAATATCCCTGGCGGACCGCAGGATCGAGATCCTCTGGTTCAGGCCTTTGCTGCCATTCCGCTGATCCCCGCGCCGATTGTGAGTTTCAACGCGCAGTCCAACATCAGCGGAGTTTCGCCACCAGATCCTGTGGGCGATGTTGGCCCCAATCATTACGTGGCCATGAGCAATCTTTCATTCCAGATTTTCAACAAGACCGGCACATCATTGTTCGGACCGGCCGCCACCAACACGTTGTGGGCCGGGTTCGGCGGCGCCTGCCAGACCGAAAACGCAGGCGATCCGGTAATTCTTTATGACCAGCTTGCAGACCGCTGGTTGGTGACTCAGTTCACCGCTGCTGGGCCGGGCTTTTTCAACTGCGTCGCGCTGTCGACCGGGCCAGATCCGACGGGCACTTACTTCCGCTATGCATTTTCAACGGGTAGCAACTTCCCCGACTATCCCAAGTACGGAATCTGGCCAAATGCCTATTTCATCAGTACCCGTGAACTCGGTGGCGGTCCTTTCGTTGGTGTAGGCGCGTATGCGGTGGATCGTGCGCAGATGTTGTTGGGCAATCCGGCACCCACGCTTGTTTCGTTCCTGGTTCCTCCCGGCGCCGCGGCATTTAACGTGGGCGACGGTCTGCTGCCGGCTGATTTGGATGGCATCGATCTTCCCCCGGTTGGAAGTCCGAATTATTACGTCGGGTCGATGGACAACGGTGGCCAGTATGGGGCGACCCAAGACGCACTGACGCTATGGAAATTCGTTGCCGACTTCGTCACTCCGGCGGCTTCGAGCTTCACCTTGGCCAACACCATTCCGATCGCTGCCTACGACACGGTTTTCCCGTGCACGCCGACCGCTCGTGACTGCATCGTTCAGCCCGGTACCACCACCAAGATTGACATTCTGTCGTATCGGCAACGCCCGCTGCATCGTCTCGCTTACCGCAATTTCGGGACGCACGAATCCCTGGTCACCAATCAGTCGGTGGAAGCTGTCCCCGGAATCGCTGGTATCCGTTGGTGGGAGATCCGCAGCCCCAGCGCGTTGCCAGTGATCTTTCAGGAGGGCACCTTCGCCCCCGGTGCTACCGACGGTGTGCATCGCTGGATGGCCTCCGCGGCGATGGACTCGGCCGGCAACATAGGCTTGGCCTACAGTGCGTCGAGCGGCACCGTGTTCCCCAGCATTCGTTATACCGGTCGCCTGAGCTCAGATCCATTGGGAACGCTGCCGCAAGGTGAGGGCGAGATCGTCGCCGGCACCGGTTCACAGACGGGTTCGCAACGCTGGGGTGATTATTCGTCGATCAATCTGGATCCTACCGATGACTGCACGTTCTGGGTTGTCAATGAGTACGTCCCGGTTACTGGCTCGAATTGGACACTGCGCGTTGGCTCGTTTCGATTCAATGAATGCGGCACACCCGGCTTTAGCTTGGGCGCCTCGCCGGCGAACCAATCCATCTGCACGCCGGCCAATGCCACCTATACGGTGAATCTGAGTTCGATTGCGAGCTACAACAGCTCGGTAGCATTGGCGGCATCTGGCAATCCAGCGCCGTCCACGGCGTTGTTTGCGCCGAATCCGGTCCCCACCTTGCCCAACACCAGTACGCTGACCATCGGCAACACCGCGACCGTTGCAGCTGGAAGCTACACGATTCAAATCGACGGAACCTCCGCGCCGGCTACGCCGAGAACGACGACCGTCGGCCTCAATGTAGTCACCACCATTCCTCCCGCACCGACACTCACCACACCCGCGAACAGCGCGATCAATCAGGTACTGCGACCGACTTTTCAGTGGACAGGCAGTAATACCGAGTCCTACAACCTGCAGGTTGCCAGCGATGTGGGCTTCACAACGATCGTGTTCAACGCCACGGTTACTGGGACGACGGCTACACCGAACGTTGATCTGCCATCCAACAGCACTTTGTTCTGGAGGGTGAGTCCGACCAACACCTGTGGCCCGGGTCCGGCTTCCGCCGTGTTCAGCTTCAGCACGCAAGCTGCGCCTGGAGACTGCGCATCGGGCTCGTTTGCCAATGTCGTATTCAGCGAGAACATGAACAGCGGCGCAGCACTGCCGGCAGGCTGGGCAACTACCGGTTCGTCGGGCGCGTCGACCTGGACCGTGAGCACGCAACGACCGTTTGGCGGTTCGGGCGGTTCTCTGCTGGCGGTCGATGTGGCTACTGTCAGTGACCAGCGTCTGACCACCGTGCCGATCGCAGTGCCGAGCGGACAGAATCCGGTGACGCTGCAATTCCAGAGTGACCGCACCATCGAAAACAATGGCGCGGCCGCGTGCTGGGATGGCGCGATTGTGGAAACGTCGATCGATGGCGGTGCCAACTTTGTCCAGATTCCGGCAGCGTCCATGCTGACCGATCCCTATTCTGGCCCGGTCTCCAGTGGCAATGTTTTGACCGGATTGCAGGCCTGGTGCGGAACGCGTGCCTATCTGAAATCCGTGGTCAATCTTTCCAGCTTCGCCGGACAGAGTGTCGTGCTGCGCTTCCGTCTCGCTACTGACAGCAGCGTGGGCCGCGTTCCGCACGGTTGGTATGTAGACGACGTGGTGGTGCAGAGTTGCTCTGGCCTCCCACCACAGCAGATATTCGGCAACGGTTTCGAATAGAAACGGATTGCTGCTTCGCAACACCTTTCGGGGCCCTTAGCGGGCCCCGAATTTTTTTACAGGCTGATGTTGCGTGTGCCGTGCCTGACCGGAAGTTTTGACCCGCATGGCGGTCATCCAAACGCAAAGGCAGCTTCGCCGCTTAGGCACGTGACGTTCGGCCACTGGACACCTTGGCGCAGGGCATTATTCTGCGTGCTCTCCAATGCCAAGGATGCACGCGATGAGGGTCTGGAATTTCTTTCGACTTAGCACGCTGGGTGCGCTGTTGAGCATGTCGTTTTTTGCTCACGCCGCGAACGACACGATCGTGTCCAAACAACCGAAGGATCGCTACGCGGGCATGTTGTGGCGCGAAGTTGGACCGTTTCGCGGCGGACGCGCTGCGGCGATCACCGGCGTGGCCACCGATCCATCGCTTTACTACATGGGTGCGACCGGCGGCGGTGTCTGGAAAACATCCGACACTGGATTGAACTGGAAAAATATTTCAGACGGCAGCTTTGGTGGTTCGATTGGCGCGATCGCAGTGGCGCCGAGCGATGCGAACGTGATCTATGTCGGGACCGGCGAGGGCACATTGCGCGGCAATCTCAGCCAGGGCGAAGGCGTGTGGCGCAGCGTGGATGCCGGGCGCAGCTGGCAGTTTGCTGGCCTGCCCAACTCGCGCACCATCCCGCGCATCGTGGTCGATCCGCGCGACCCGAATGTCGCGTTGGCGGCGGTGTTGGGCGATGTTTTTGCACCCAGTGACGAGCGCGGCGTTTACCGCACCAACGACGGAGGCGCCTCATGGCGACGCGTGTTGTTTGCTGGGCAGCAGGCGGGTGCATACCACGTAGTGCTCGACCCGAGCAATCCGCGGATTGCCTATGCCACCACCTGGCGTGTTCAGCGTGGCCCCAATTTTCTCAGCAGCGGTGGCGAGGGGTCTGGACTTTGGAAGAGCAATGACGCAGGCGAGCATTGGCTCCCGCTCAGCGGCAATGACGGTCTGCCCCAGGCCACGCCAGAGAAGCCGATCGGAATCAGTACGATTGCGATCAGCGCCAGCCAGCCTGACAACCTGTACGCGATGATCGAAGCGGAGGAAGGCGGACTGTTTCGCTCCAGGGATGCCGGCAAAACTTGGACATTGGTCAATTCTGATCGCGCGCTTCGCCAGCGCGCCTGGTATTTTTCCGGGCTATCCGCTGACCCAATGGATCCGGAATCGGTTTGGGTGTTGAACGTGCGCCTGCATCGATCGAGGGATGGTGGCAAGAGCTTTACCGTGATCGCCACGCCGCACGGCGATCACCATGACCAATGGATCGATCCAGGTAACCCGCAACGCATCGCCAGCGCGAACGATGGCGGCGGTTGTATTTCCAATGATGGCGGGATCACCTGGTCGACACAGAGCAACCAGCCGACTGCGCAGATTTATCGTGTCGCTACCGACAACGCGTTTCCCTATCGTCTACTCGGCGCGCAGCAGGACAACTCAGCTTTGCGCATTCGGTCACGTTCGCTGCGCAGCGGCTCGATTGACAACGACGATTGGGAAAGTACGGCTGGCGGCGAAAGCGGTTGGATCACCGCCAAACCCGATGCCCCGGACATCGTATTCGGTGGTTCGTACATGGGTTTTCTGGTTCGACTTGACCACACCACAGATGCCGCGCGCGGCGTAAATGTGTGGCCCGAAGAGACCATGGGCCATGCTGCCAATGACGTCAAGTACCGCTTTCAATGGAATTTTCCGTTGCTGTATTCGCGTCACCTCAGCAATCGATTGTTCGCCGCGGGCAATCGCCTGTTTTCCAGCGACAATGACGGACAGACTTGGACTGCGATCAGCCCCGACCTCACGCGCGCTGATCCAACAACGCTGGGTGCTTCGGGTGGTCCGATTACGCAGGACAACACCAGCATCGAGTACTACGGCACGATTTTTTCTTTAGCGGAATCTGCGCTCGATGCAAAGGTGATCTGGACGGGTAGTGACGATGGCCTTATTCATGTCACCCGCAACGGGGGCACGAGCTGGACGGAAGTAACCCCGCGCGGCGCGCCAAAGGACATGCAGTGGAACACGTTGGAGGCCAGCCCATTCGATGCTGCCGGCGCCTATGCGGTCGGTACCCGCTACAAAACGGGCGATCGCCGACCGTATCTGTATCGCACGGCCGACGCTGGCAAGTCGTGGCGCGCGATCGTTGCACGCATTGATGCGCAGCATTTCGCCCGCACGCTGCGCGCCGATCCAGCACGTCGCGGCGTACTGTACGCGGGCACCGAACGCGGGCTGTACCTGTCAGAGAACAATGGCGACAGCTGGCGTGCGTTCCAGCTCAATCTGCCTCAGGTGCCGATCACCGATCTGCAAGTGCGCGATGGCGATCTCATCGCGGCGACGCAGGGCCGCGGTTTCTGGATTCTCGACGACCTGACTCCGATCGTGCAGACCGACGCTGGACAGCAGCCGGACACAAGCGCACTCAAGCTGTATAGGCCTCGCAAGAGTTACAGGCTTGATGCCAGCGCCGATGAGAAGCCGATTGGCAGTGGCACCAATCCGCCGCCCGGCAGCATGTTGTATTTTCGGCTGCCGCGCGCCGCCACCGCTGCGGACGAGCTGACGCTCAGCTTCTCCACGCTGGACAACAAACCGGTCATTGCCTACACGCGCAAACCGAAGGCGGCCGAGATCAAGGACGAGAAGCCGAGCAAGAAGCAGGATCTGCGCAAGCTGCCGGCGGAGGAAGGGATCAATCGTTTCGCCTGGGACGGGCGCTATCCTGCCCCCGGCGGCTTCGAAGGCATGGTGCTGTGGGGCGGCGAAGCACTTGCCGGTCCACGCGTCGTGCCGGGGAGATACCGCGCGACGCTGAACTTCAACGGTGAGTCGCAATCCGCCGAATGGGAGATCCTCCCCGATCCGCGCAGTAACACCAGCAGCGCCCAGTATCGGGCACAACTTCTGGCCGCGCGCGAGGTGAGCGACAAATTGACCGAAGTCCATCAGCGCGTTGGGAAACTCACTGAACTGGGCACAGCGCTGTCGGCGCTTGCCACGCGGATCAAGGATCAGCCGGCGCTCAAGTCCGCTGCCGATGCATTGGAAGCACAGCGCGCAGCGGCGATCGAAGTGCTCTATCAAACCAAACTGAAGAGCGAACAGGATCCGTTGAACTACCCGGTCCGGTTGAACAACAAGCTGTCCACGCTGCTGTTCTACATCACCTACGGCGACAACCCGCCCACTGATGCTCAACTCGCGTTGAAAACTGATTTGTTCACACGCAGCGCAACGGCGTTGGCAGCAGCCGATCAGGTGCTCGGATCTGGCATCGAAAATCTCAATCGAAAACTGGCAAAGGCGGGCGTGCTGGTGTTGGTACCCTAAGCGCTAGGATTTTGCGCGCCTCGGCAGGTTAATGGAAAAACGCGCAGCCTCTGACCGTGGAGGGGCCGGGCGTTTGGCCTGCATTTGCCACGCGAGTCGAATCTCAGTTGAACGCGGTGAGCGCGCCCCGATATGTTGAGGTGATCTCGCCGCTACAATGGGCGGTCCTGTACAGTTGTGAAACCATGAGCCGATTCAGCCAGACATCCGAACCGATCCGATTTGAGCGCGACTGCGAAGCGGTGATGGTGCCGTCCGGCGACCTGGTCAACATGCCAGCGGGGCAGGTGGGCTATATCACTCAGGCTTTGGGTGGAAGCTTTACCGTTTTCGTCGAGGGCAACCTTTTTCGCATCAAGAATCAGGATGCCGATGCTCTCGGCAAGGACCCGATGGAATTGCCGCTGCTGACCGCAGCCGCCAGCGACGAAGAGGTCGAGACAGCGGTCTGGGAACAGATGCGCACCTGCTTCGATCCTGAGATTCCAGTCAATATCGTCGAACTGGGTCTGGTCTATTCCTGCGATATCGAGAAGCTCGCCGACGGCAATCGCAAGGTCAGTGTGCAAATGACACTCACGGCGCCTGGCTGCGGCATGGGCGACACTCTGGTATCAGATGTGCGCGAGAAGCTGGAGATGCTGCCGACAATCATCGAAGCCGATGTCGATCTGGTGTTCGACCCACCCTGGAATCGAAGCATGATGTCGGAGGCTGCGCAGCTCGAAACCGGCATGATGTAGGTCACCTCGGGCAGCTGATTCAGCCGTCAAGCGCACGCTCCGACGGCCAATTGGGACTGCGGCCAATGCGAACTGAGCGCTGAGGGCAAAGGCGTCCGCGCTTCCAAGCACACCAGCGGCCGGTTACGCTTGCGGTCATGAACCCGAATGATCCCACTACGTTTAAACCGTTTGCCGACGTGCCAGAGCGCAACACCGGTGACAACTTGCTGCGCACGGCCCAACAGCATCATGTACAGCTGAGTTTTCTGGCGGATACCAAGTGCAACATCATCATCACCGTATCGTCGATTGTGATGACCATGGCCCTTGGCCGGCTTAGCGATGTGTCGTTGCGTGCCAGTGCTATCACGCTGATCGTGTTTTGCTTGCTGGCTTTATTGACGGCGATTTTGGCGGTACTGCCCAAGTTCAAGCCGCAGCGGTTGCAGGGCAATACCTTGCCACCCGGGTTCAACTTGCTGTTCTTCGCGCATTTCTCGGCACTGGATTTGGACCGGTTCCGCGCGGAGTTGGCTCGGCAAATGCAGAACGATGGTTCGGCTTACGACGCGATGGCGCGTGACCTGTATTCTTTGGGCTGTTACCTCGCCAGTCACAAGTACCCTTACCTGCGCCTGAGTTACCTGTTTTTTCTCAGCGGTTTCGTGATTGCTGCCGTGGTTCAGGCGGTGATGTTTGCGACCCATCTGTGAGCATGCGATTTAAACCGCGTGGGCCTGGTTGTGCCGGGTCGACCCCACGGAGTAGACACCGAGAGTCGTATGTAACACTGGCGGCCTATAACCCATTTGGGTGATGGTTGCGTTCCATGCGGCACCACACGACGAGGTTCACATGCAATCGCGACTCCTGGCTGCGCTACTCCTGTTGACTTCGTCGATTTGTGCATGGGCGTCATCGCCATTGGGCGAACTGCCTGCTGCGTTGCAGGACTGGACCGACTGGGTTCGCTACGAGCAACAGTACCGTGTCTGTCCGTTGATGGCAGGTTCGGACATCGACGATGAAGATTCCTACTTATGTGCCTGGCCCGGTCGCCTGGACCTGCGCGTGGAAGCCTCTGGAGCGCGGTTCGAGCAGATGTGGACGCTTTACCAGGACGGCGCTGTGCCGCTACCGGGCAACGATTCACTGTGGCCGCAGCAAGTTCGCGCAGATGGGGTCGCCGCTGCGGTAGTGAAGAGTGACGAACTTCCGGTGCTCTGGCTGAAGGCTGGCACGCATCGCATTGAAGGCGAACTGATCTGGCAGGAGCGCCCTGAATCAATTGCTGTGGATACGCGCATCGCGCGCATTTCACTCAGTGTCGACGGTAAGCCGGTTTTCCCGCTGCAGCGCGATACCGACGCGCTCTGGCTCGGCCGCGCGGATAGCGATGCACAGGAGGCTGATAGTCTGGATGTACAGGTGTTTCGGCTGCTTTCCGATCAGGTACCGCAACGGCTGACCACGCTGCTGCGGCTGCGCGTTTCGGGCAAAGGCCGTGAAGAGTCGCTGGCTTCAGTATTGCCCACGGATTTCGCGCCGGTGAGTCTGAGCGGTGACCTGGTCGCGCGCTACGAAGCCGACGGTAGTTTGCATGTACAGGTTCGCCCCGGAACACACACCATCACGCTGACCGCGCGCGCGCTCAAGCCGATCGTTGAATTTGCCGCGACGACGCGCGTTGTTCCGTGGCCGGCCGAAGAGATATGGAGCTACCAAAGCCAGCCGCAGTTGCGTCTGACAGATGCCTCAGGCCCGCCACAAATCGACCCGGCGATGGCCGAAGTGCCGGAGTCCTGGCGGAGCTTGCCCGCTTTCGAGATGAGCGAAGGTGGTCGGCTCAAGCTCAGCGAACGATCTCGCGGGTTGTCTGATCAGGACCAGAATCGTCTAACGCTCTATCGCCAGTTGTGGCTCGATTTCTCGGGTGCGGGCTGGACCGGCAAGGAGCAGATCAACGGTACGCTGCTGCGCGATTGGCGCCTGGATCTGGCGCCACCCTACCAATTGACCCGTGCCGACGAAAATGGATTCGCGCTACTGGTGACCAAGGGCGCCAAACCGGGAGCAACGGGCGTTGAAGTGCGAGAACGGAATCTGCTTTTGTCGGCCAGCACGCGGCTGCAAAGCAAGGGCAGCACACTGCCGGTCACTGGCTGGCAGCACCCGTTCGAAACCGTGTCCACGCAACTGAATTTTCCGCCCGGCTTTGAGTTGATTGCAGCACCCGGTGCCGACCGCGTACCCGGCGCATGGCTCGACCAGTGGGACCTGCTCGACGTATTTATCGCCGCCCTGATCGCGTTTCTTTGCGCACTTGCGTTCGGTCGCGTCGCTGCGTTGATTCCGCTCGCGTATCTGTTGCTGGCCTGGCATCTGCCGGACGCACCACGCATCACTTTGTTGGCCGCGGTGGGGCTGGGGTTATTGGCCACTTCAGTGTCGCATGGTGACCGACTGCCGCGTTGGCTGGGACGAGTTGCCAAACTTGCTGCACTGGTGCTGTTGGTGGTTGCGGTGCCATTCGCCGCGCAGCAAATTCGGCAAGGGTTGTATCCCCAGTTGGAGTCCAGTAGCTACAGCTACCGATTCGCCAGTGGTTACGGCCTGGGCAATATGGCCGGGTACGCCGCGCAAAACGCGCCGGCGGACATGTTGTCGTCAGAACCGATGCCAATGGTTCAAAACGCAGCCCCGCCTGCGCCGCCGATGCCGCAATCCCAGGAGATGGAGCGGATTGAAGTCACTGGTGCCAGGCTCAAGAGTGAGGCAACTGACGCCGCTGCCTCCGCAGACCAGTTTCAGGCTCAGAATCAAGCGCCGCAAAAAGTGGCACCGCGTGCCTTGAAGCGTTATGCCAGCAACACCATCGTGCAAGCCGGTGGCGGTGAGCCGACCTGGCAATGGCGCCAGTATCAACTTGAAATCGCCGGGCCGGTCCTGCCCACACAATCGGTACGTCTGCTCATTTCGCCGCCATGGATGACCCGCTCCGCACGCGTACTTATTGCCTTGCTGATCGGCTTGACCCTGGCCATGGTGTTGCGTTCGTGTTTCGGCGCGCGCAAGGCGCGTGGTCCAACGCTTGCGGTTGCCCTGGTCGCAGCGCTGGTAATCAGCATTCCGATGGGGGCATCAGCAGATGTACCGACACCTGATCTGCTTGAGCAGCTTGGCGAGCGCGTCGCACAGATGCCGGACTGTGCCCCTGACTGTGGCTACATCGCGCGTGCCGACGTGCGCGCCGAGGGTGCGCGCATTGCGGTGGCGCTGGAGTTGCACGCTGTCGAGCCTGTGGCGGTGCCATTGCCCGGCAACGAGCAACTGCTCGATCTGGAAGCGCTATTGCTCGATGGCGTTGATGCCGCCGGCGCGGTGCGCGATGAAAACGGAACACTGTGGCTGATGCTGCCGCGAGGCGTGCATCGCGCCGAGTTGCGCTGGCGCGCTGCCAACGCCGATAGCATTCCACTGCGCTTTGCGCTGGCACCTGGCTACGTGGACTTTGCCGGCGAGGGTTGGCAGGGAAGTGGTATCGATGAAGGTCAGCTCACCACTGGCAGTCTGGAACTTACCCGACAGGCCGGCGCCGGGGATGTTGGCAGTCGTGCTGGCGTGGCGCAGAGTTTCCCGCCGTTCGTTATCGTAACGCGCGAATTGCGTTTTGATCTCGATTGGTCTCTGACCACGTCGGTCATGCGTGTATCACCCAGCGGCGTTGCATTTTCGGTGCCGGTGCCGCTGCTTGCGGGCGAGCGCGTGATGAGCACTGGCTTCCAAATCAATCATGGCGTGCTCACCGCACCGTTTGGCGAGGGCGAGGACTGGGTGCAGTGGGAGTCGCGCCTGGAGGCCGTCGACCTACTGACGATCGTCGCGCCGGATCAATCAGGGCGCGCCGAGATATGGCGACTGAATGTCAGCCCGACGTGGAATGTGTTGCCTTCTGGCATTCCGGGCGTTCACCCTGAGTCCGGGATGTATCAGTTCCATCCATTGCCGGGTGAGACGCTTTTGCTGAAAATTTCGCGGCCGGTGGCAGTGCCTGGGAATACGATCGCCATCGACAGTGCGGCGATCCACAGTGTGGTTGGCAAGCGCAGCACCGATCACACACTCACTCTGAGTCTGCGAGCTACCCAGGGTGGCCAACATCCGATTGGATTACCTGGCGATGCGGAGGTGATGGAACTGACGATCAACGGGAAGCGGGTGAATATTCGACCGCAACAGGGGCGGCTCAGCCTGCCGGTGGCGCCCGGTGCCAATGCGATCTCGGTCCGCTGGCGCGATGGTGTCGGCGCTGTCATGGTGCAGCGCACGCCTGCGGTGACTCTGAATGCCGATGCGTCCAATCTGAACTTGGTGCTGGATCTGCCCGAGCAGCGTTGGGTGATTTCCAGCAGCGGTCCACGCCTGGGCCCGGCAGTTCTGTATT
The DNA here is from genome assembly GCA_034440555.1 of Pseudomonadota bacterium. Taxonomy (GTDB): domain Bacteria; phylum Pseudomonadota; class Gammaproteobacteria; order Xanthomonadales; family Ahniellaceae; genus 0-14-3-00-62-12. The sequence goes on along the minus strand of JAWXCG010000140.1, from coordinate 1,828 downwards.
GGGGTGAATTGCTAGTGATGATTCTGATCGCCTACGGTGTTTCCAGAACACGCCGTACGCCGCTCAGATTGATCGACTGGTTGCTGCTTGGCATTGGGTTCTCCATGGTGTCTTGGTGGGCGTTGCTGTGTTTTTCGGCTTGGCTGTTTGCGCTTGATTGGCGCTCGCGGGTAGAGCCTGAAGCGCTGCGCTGGCGCTTCAATTTCGTACAGCTGGGATTGCTGCTGCTGACCGTGGTCGCGGGTGTTGCGTTGTTCTCAGCGATCCATAATGGGCTGCTCGGTTCGCCGGATCTTCATGTCACCGGCAATGGATCTTCCGCACATTCGTTGCGCTGGTTCCACGATCAGACCGAGTCGGCGATGCCGATTGGTAGCGCACTCAGCCTGCCAATGTGGTTGTATCGCGCGCTGATGCTGCTGTGGGCGTTCTGGATGGCATGGTCGCTGATCCGTTGGTTGCGCTGGGGTTTGCAGTGCTATGCCACACGGGGTGTATGGCGTGCCTGGTTCCGCAAGAAACCAGAGGTGGCGACCACGCAGCCGCAGACAGTGGCGGACGAAACGCTGAATAATAAGCATGCGGGCTCCACCTCGTCGTCTTAATGGTGAAGGCAGAACGAACGCGTGATACATGAGGATCAGACACTTGGCGATGCGGTGCGTGCAGCGGCGCAGATGCTTAACGAGCAGGATGCGCGTCGCGACGCCGAAATCCTGATTGCGCACGCGCTTGGAATGACCCGCGCCGGCGTGTTTGCGCATGCCGATCACCTGCTCAGCGAGGAGGAGGCAGCTCGCTGTCTGCGTTTGATCGAAGCGCGTATGCGGGGTGAGCCGGTAGCCTACTTGATGGGCGAGCGCGAGTTTTGGAGTCTGAAGTTGGTGGTGACGCCGGACGTGTTGATTCCGCGTCACGAAACCGAGTTGTTGGTTGAATTGGCCATCGACCTGTTACCCGCTTCCTTCGACGGATTGCGGGTTTTGGATCTGGGAACCGGCAGCGGAGCAGCGGCTCTGGCCATTGCCAAGGAGCGCCCGCGGGTTGAAGTATGGGCCTTGGATTCCTCGCGGGCGGCACTTCAGGTCGCCGAATCGAATGCCGCTCGGCTCGGCATTGGCAACGTGCATTTTTTGCATAGTGACTGGTTTTCCGCATTGCCTGCCGACCTGCGTTTCGATGTGATTGTGTCCAATCCACCCTACGTCGCCGAGGACGACGCACACCTGCAGCAAGGCGACCTGCGGTTTGAGCCACGCATGGCGCTGACCTCAGGTGCCGATGGGCTCAGCGCTATCCGTCACATCATTCGTGCCGCGCCCGAATATTTGCAGCGCGGCGGCTGGCTGCTGTTTGAGCATGGACATGATCAAGGCGTCGCGGTCCGCGACTTGTTCGCTATCGAGGGCTTTGTCGATGTAGAGACCCGCCAAGATGACGAGTCAAGAGAACGGATCAGTCTCGCAAGCTGGCGCTGAATCAGGTTGCTCCACGCCACAACGTCGATCAGCGGCTTATACTGTGCGTGCGGCACTCCGCCGCTACACTATTCGCGCGAAGCCCCGCGCTCTTTTGGATACTGCCCCTTGAAAACGACGCTTCAGTCCGAACTACCACGCGCATCAGCGCCCGGCGCCACGATCAAAGCGGTCAGCAAGAGCGCGCCGCGCAAGTCGTCCAAGACGGTATCGGCCGCACCAACCGCCGCCAAGCCAGTGGCAAAGAAAACTGCTGGTTCGAAAAAGCCTGTGGCGCGTGGTGCTGTCGGCAAGACAACGGGTAACAAGCGTAGCGGGGAGAAAAGCGTTGCGGACAAGCGCCGCGGCGC
>JAWXCG010000139.1:0-8652 GCA_034440555.1 Pseudomonadota bacterium | reverse complement strand
GGATAAGCGCCGGTCCACCCAACTTCCATTCTTGGACCGCGCGTCGGAATCTCCTCGGGTTAACCTTAGAGAGACATATGTCGAGAGTGGCGAAACATGGCACAAGCGGGTGTCGGAGTTATGAACGGAGCGTAGATGGGACGCTTACGGCCTAATTCTCAACCGACTGAATAGGGATCACGCAGTGACGACTAAGGTATTGGTGTCTGTGCTATTTGCAATCACCGGCGCAGCAGTCTTGGCGTGTATTCCGGGATGTCATTTTTTGGCCAAGCGATCGGCCGAGTTGGAACGATCAAAGGCAATGCGTCTGTCAACATTCGAGCTTAGGCCTGGAGTCGTTGCTACCTACCGTGGATCGCTTCCGCAGGGCAATGCGCTGCTGGTCGTATTTGTACACAACTATCGCTGTCGGCAAGTCCCGGAAGTGAATATTTCCATCGACGTGAACGCCGATAGGCAAGTAGTTCACGAAATTGCAGCGCTTCAACGCTTGACTTGGTCATACGGCGCCGATTCCTGTGGAGCGTACGGATACGTTAGAGGCAAGGATGGCGGGGCTGGTACTCAAGTGCAGGTGAAACAAAACATCGCTTATGAAATCGAAGTTGCTGTTCTCGCCTCATAATGCCGCAGCCGTCTCGGTTGCAGAAATCGTTGGCGAAATGTGGATTATTTACGATGGTCGGGAGCCCAAGCGGTTTCATGAAGTGGACTTGCTCACCGAAAAAACTAACCAAGCTATGTGATTGCTCGTAGATTCTGATTCAAACCGGTATGGCACTCAGGTTCAAGTCAATTCGGCAATCTGACTCAAGCCGGTACTGGACGGCGACGTTGCGGCAATGGCAAGCTGCAATTGGACGCTTCACTTTGAACTCAAGTCATGGAACGCTTGCGTTGTGGGCGGTCCCCGGAGCAGATCGTCAGTGGGCTGAAGCACGATCACCCCAACGAGACTGCCAAACGCGCGAGCCACGAAACGATCTACGGCGCGATCTATGCCGTGGCCCACACATGAAGCGCGGGTCCGACCTGGGAACGACGTGCCGCGGCGCATCCACAACACCGCCGAACGTCTATTCGGGATGGCACTGCGCGCCCTCGGTCGCCCACTAGCATCATCCCGGCTTGCCATCGGTTCGCCGCGTGAGATAGATAAACGCCGAACGCTGCACCCAAGGCAGAAAGGCGATGATCCAGCCGACGGCGGCGAGCGCCTGCCAACGCGGTGAATCTGGCATCAGTTCGGCGACGACGCGTGCGATGGCCACGAACTGGAGGGTGATGAAAGCAAATGCCGCCACTCCACCCAATTGCAGCGGCCGCCCCGAGTGGCCTTGCGTGACGCGCGTCACCATCGCCACCAACAGACTTCCGAAAAATCCGATGAACAAGGCATGCGCAGGCCCACGGCCCAGCAGGAAGTCGCCTGTGCTCAAAAACCACAGGCTCTGCGCTGTGTACAACAGCAGTGCCACGGGCAGCCACGTATAGCCAAGAAACAAAACGCTGAGCAACGCAGGTGCTGGTCCGCGCGGTGCATTGCGCCACAACCAATAGCCGCAAAGGGCGAGGAGCGGTAGATCCGCCAACCACAGCCAAGCATAGGCATGCGCTAATTCCAGCGCGAGATGCGCGATGGCCAGCATCCAGAACGCCAGCAACGGCCACATCGCGCGCCAGGGCCGATATCCCGAAACCATATTGCCCGCGAAGAACGGAAACATGCGATGTGCCACTGTGAAATAGATCGGTAGCAGCAACCCGAAGCTGCCGATCTTGATCGACGCGAACATCAGATGCGCGTTGTTGGTGTGCAGATACACGGCGAACAACAACACGCCCAGAAATCCGAAAGTCAGCGCCACCGCGCACGACACCGCATGCCAAGTCTTGCCGCCGTCTTGCCACAACAGGCGCAGCAGGATCGCCAGTCCGGCCGCCCATCCTGCCAGCGTGCTGATAACACCCACATGCACCAGATGCGGCACGCCCAGCATTCCGGTCAACACCAGCAACTGCCCGCTGAGCAGCCCCAATCCCACCGGTAGATAATGCCAACGCGTCAGCTCCGGCAGTCCCATCCAGCGCGGAAACACCGTCAACAAAAAACCGAACATGAAGGGCGGCAGCACTTGGTACTGCATCACAAACGCATGCGCCCACCCGGCAAACACCGGCGCCGGATGCAACCCGATCAGTTGCCAGCGCACATCGATCAGATACAGCGCCCACCACAGCATCGCCAGTAGCACATTTGTGGCGCCGACAAAGAACAGCAGCCGATGCGGCGCTGCCGCCAGCATGCGCGGTGAAATCGGGAATTGTTCGGACCCGGGAGGGGAACTCGGCATCGTGCTCATGCACAGAGTTTGACAGCAGCGCTGTCTTCGCGCCTTGATTCAAGTCAGATCGGGCGGTCAGCCGATCGGAACGCGGTGAAAATCAGGATCAAATCTCGCGGGGATCAGCCTGAGATCATCGGGTCTCGCCTTGGCAACGCGGCGCTGAACGATGCGTGCGTGCCAGGTTCGGTCGGGTTTTAATTACAGCGGGCTCTTTTCTCGCACGCTGAATAGAACCAGCCCCGCAGCTTGCATCGGCGATGCTATCAGTTAGTCTGCCTACCCCGGCCCGTATCCCGGGGGTTATCCCGAGGCTTCATGTTTCGACCGCTCGAGTTGTACATCGGACTGCGCTACACGCGTGCCAAGCGCCGCAATCATTTTATTTCGTTCATTTCTCTGGTGTCGATGCTCGGCATTGCCTTGGGCGTGACCGCGTTGATCACGGTGATCTCGGTGATGAACGGATTCGAGAAAGAGCTGCGCGAGCGCATCCTCGGCATGGTGGCGCATGCCACGGTATCGGGCGTAGGCGAGGGCTTGCCGGACTGGAAGCTGGCGGTAGATGCCGCACTCGTTGTCGAGCACGTGGTGGGCGCTGCTCCGTATATCGAACGCGAGGGCATGCTGCAGGGTTCCCGGGTAAGTGGCGCGATCATTCGTGGCGTCATGCCCGAGTTGGAGCCCAAGGTTTCGGAAATCTCCGAGCGGATCAAGGAGGGCAGCTGGGACGCGTTGAAGCCAGGCGAGTTCGGCATCATCCTGGGTCGAGAATTGTCGCTATGGGCGGGCGCCGGGCTCGGTGAAAGTCTACTGCTTTACGCGCCGCAGATTCGCGCGACGCCCGCCGGCGTGTTGCCGCAGATGCGGCGATTCAAAGTCGTGGGAATTTTTGAGGCGGGCATGCAGGAATACGATCGTGGCATGGCGATCATCCACATGCAGGATGCGGCAAAACTGTTTCGTATGCAGGATGGGGTCACCGGCGTGCGCCTCAAGCTCGACGATATGTTTAAGTCGCGCGACGTGGCGCGTGAACTGGCCGATCGCATGGGCGGCTTTTATCGCATCCGCGATTGGACCCAGGAACACTCGAATTTTTTTCGCGCGATCGCCACCGAGAAGGTGATCATGTTCATTATTTTATCGCTGATTGTCGCGGTCGCAGCTTTCAATCTTGTGTCTTCGCTGGTGATGTTGGTAACCGACAAGCAGAGTGACATCGCCATCATGCGCACGCTTGGCATGCGACCGCGCACGGTGATGGGAGTGTTCATGGTGCAGGGCATGTTGATCGGGCTGGTCGGCATCATCATCGGAACGGTGGGCGGTGTGCTGCTGGCCGAAAACGTCACCAATGTGATGCGCTTTCTTGAAGGCGTGTTTGGGTTCCAGCTGATGCCGGCTGATATCTACTACATCAGCGACTTGCCTTCGGATACGAAGCTTTACGACGTGGCCCGCATCGTGGCGCTGTCGTTTGCATTGTCGGTGATCGCCACTGTGTATCCGGCGTGGCGCGCTGCGCGTACGCATCCGGTGGAGGCGCTGCGCTACGAATGAATACCCCAGTGTTGAATGCATCCAGTCCCACGCCATCCGTTGAAAGCACGGCCGCGCGCATCGTGCTGCGCGCGAGCGGCATTTCCAAAACTTATCGTGAGACCCGCGTCGCCACGCGGGTGCTGGAGAACATCGACTTCGAGATTGCGACCGGTGAGTCGGTGGCGATCGTCGGCACATCGGGTGCTGGCAAGAGCACGCTGTTGCATCTGCTCGGCGGCCTGGATGTACCGGACTCGGGTGAGGTGCATGTCGCTGGGCAGAATATGAGCGCGCTCAGCGATGCCGCACGCGGCGATTTGCGCAATCGCGCGCTCGGCTTTGTCTATCAGTTCCATCATTTGTTGCCGGAGTTTTCCGCTCTGGAAAACGTCGCTATGCCGCTGCTGATCCGCGGTGAATCTGCAGCATTGGCCTCGGCATCCGCACGCGAGATTCTGGGTCAAGTGGGGCTGGCGGATCGGGTTGATCACAAGCCGGGGGAGCTGTCCGGCGGCGAGCGTCAACGCGCTGCGATTGCACGCGCACTGGTCACCAAGCCATTGTGCGTATTGGCCGACGAACCCACCGGCAATCTGGATGCCGGCAATGCGCAGGCCGTATACGACATGATGCTCGGCCTGAAGCGTGAACTGGGCACTTCCCTGGTGGTGGTTACGCACGACATGCAACTGGCGTCGCGCATGGACAGGGTGCTCGAGATACGTGACGGAAAATTGCTGCCGCGCGACTGAGCGGAATACATCGCCTGGTCACACACGGGATTGATATAGGCCTGGGCCGTGCCGATGCGCTACCTTCCCGATCGTGACCGTTACGCAGCCCACCCCCATCATGCTCGCGCTCGATACGCCGACGGCGCTAGGCTTTGTCGCCGGCGTTTGCGCGTCCACGCTGCTGCCGCAATTGCCTGCACAGCCGCTCCTGGCGGCTATCGCAGTCCTCGCGTTGCTGCTGGTGTGGCGTTGGCATGCGTCGCGCGTGGTCGCGGCGGCGCTGCTCGGGTTTGCCTGGGCCTGTCTGTGCGGCGGCATGGCCATGAAGCTTCGTCTCGACGATGCAATCGCCGGCAAGGAGATCACGATCAGCGGCACGATCGTCGGTCTGCCGCGAATGGATTTGATGCCGCCGCGCTTCGAACTTATGCCCGATGCCGCCACGCGGGCGTCCAGCGGCGTGCACGGACGGGTGCGCCTGAGCTGGTATGCGAATGTGCCGCCGCTGCATCCGGGGCAGCACTTCAGCGGCAGCGTGAAGCTGCGCGCGCCGCGGGGAGTAGAAAATCCCGGCGGATTTGATTTCGCTCGCTACGCACTTGAACAACGCCTCGCGGCAACCGGCTATGTGCGCGAAGGTGCGATCGATACGTCGCCGCCGCCGTGGACCAGTCGCGTCGATCGCATGCGCGAGCACGTTGCCGACGCCATCGATAGCCACGTGGCCGAGCGGCCCCTGGCTGCACTGTTGCGCGCGCTGGCAGTCGGCGATCAGCGTGGTCTGCAGGATGGTGAATGGGACACCTTGCGCGTGACGGGCACCGGCCATCTGATCGCGATCTCGGGCATGCACATTGGTCTGGTGGCCGCGTTCGGGGCGCTGCTGTTTGGAGGCATCTACAGAATCTGGCCCGGCCTGGGCTTGTACATTCCGAGACTTACGTTCAGTGCCTTTGGTGCATTGCTGTGGGCCACGGCCTATTCGATTCTGGCGGGCTGGTCGCTGCCCGTGCAACGCACCTTGTTGATGATCGTTGTAGTGCTGGTGGCCCGCATGCTGCGTCGTCAGGCATCGATGACTCAGTCGCTGGCGCTGGCCGCGGTGCTGGTGTTGGTTTGGGATCCGCTCGCTGTGTTGGGTGCGGGATTCTGGCTGAGCTTTGTCGGTGTGGCTGGGTTGATGTGGGCACTGCCGGATGCCACGCACGGCAGCTCAATGCTGCGCAGCTTTGGCCGCGCGCAAATCGCCATGTCGCTGGGGCTGTTGCCAATCACTATTGCGTTTTTTGGCCAGGGCAGCGTGGTCGGCCCGATCGCGAATCTGTTGGCGGTGCCGTGGATCACTATGTTGATCGTGCCAGTGCTGCTGGTCGCGATCGCGCTGCTTGGCTTCGTTCCGATACTCGGTCAGTGGCTGTTGCAAGCCGCGGCATGGATGCTGCAGCCGTTGTGGTGGCTGCTCGATTGGCTGGCGGCACTGCCTGGGGCTTCGTGGTTCTTCGCCGCACCCAGTTTGTGGGCATTGTTGCTCGCCATGATCGGTGCGATATGGGTGTTCCTGCCACGCGGTGTGCCGCTGCGTGTGCTCGGACTGCTGTTGTTTCTGCCGCTGCTGTTGCCGCGTGTGGAAATAATCGCTGAAGGCGATGCGCGCATCAGCATGATCGATGTCGGGCAGGGGCTTTCGGTGCTGGTGCAAACCCGCAGCCATAACCTGTTGTTCGATGCGGGCGTGCGTTCGCGCAGCGGTTTTGACATGGGCGAGGCGGTGGTGGTGCCGACGCTGCACGCGCTGGCGGTCACCGGGCTCGAGCGATTGGTGCTCAGCAACCAGGACGCCGATCATGCCGGTGGGCGCGAAGCGGTGTTGCGTGCCTTTCCCGAAGCCCAGGTGAGTATCGGCATTGAATCCGATCCGTCTCCACGTTGCGAGGGCGGGCAGTCCTGGCAATGGAATGGCGTGCGTTTCGAGTTTCTGCATCCGCCGCAGTATTTTCCGGACAAGGGCAACGATAGCTCGTGCGTGCTGCGGATTCAGTCACGCAACGGTGCGGCACTGCTCACTGGCGATATCACCGAGATCATCGAAACACGATTGCTGCGCGAGGCGACAGATGAGCTACGTGCCGATCTGGTGTTCGTACCCCACCATGGCAGTCGTTCGTCTTCATCGGCCAAATTTGTCGCGGCAACTGGCGCCAGGCTGGCGTTCAACTCGGCCGGCCGCGGCAATAGTTACGGCCATCCACATCCCGAAGTGCAGGCCCGCTGGCAGCAATCCGGCGCGCGTTGGTTTGATACCGCAGGTGGCGGATTCACTTCGGTACTGCTCAGTGATGCCAAGAATGTCGAGCAACGGCGCGTAGACCGGCCACGGTACTGGCACTGACAATGAATACTGGTTTGCGCTGTCACAAGTCGGCACGCGATAATCCAGGCCACTCGTTTGAAGGACTTCCCCATGTTGGACCCGAATCTGTTGCGCAACCAGCTTGCGCAGACGGCTGAACGACTGCGCACTCTGCGCGGTTTCGATCTTCCGATGGTTGAACTGGAGGCACTGGAAACCGAGCGCAAGCAGATCCAGACGCGCACGCAGGACCTGCAAAACCTGCGCAATACACGCTCCAAGGCGATCGGCGTGGCCAAGGCCAAGGGTGAAGATTCGGCAGCCCTGATGGCCGAGGTCGCCGGAATTGCCGATGAGCTCAAGGCCGGCGAGACACGTCTGGAAGTGATCAAGAGCGCAATCGCGGATATATCACTACGTATTCCCAATCTTCCGCACGAGTCGGTTCCGTTGGGCAGCGACGAATCCGGCAATGTCGAGATTCATCGCTGGGGCACGCCGCGCAGCTTCGACTTTGCGGTTCGCGACCATGTCGATCTCGGTGCGCATAAAGGCTGGCTCGATGGCGAGACCGCGGCCAAACTTTCAGGCGCGCGCTTCACCGTGTTGCGCGGTGAGATGGCGCGTCTGCATCGCGCGCTCGCGCAGTTCATGCTGGACCTTCACACCGGCGAGCACGCTTACCTCGAAGTCAACGTGCCGTTGTTGGTGAACGCCGACAGCATGCAGGGCACTGGCCAACTGCCCAAGTTCGAAGACGACCTGTTTTCGACCCAGGTCGGCGAGGTCAAGCGTTACCTGATACCGACCTCCGAGGTGCCGTTGACCAATATCGTTCGCGATGAAATGGTCGAAGATGCGGCGCTGCCGATGCGCATGACCGCTCACTCGATGTGCTTCCGCGCCGAGGCGGGCAGCCATGGCCGCGATACGCGCGGCATGATCCGTCAACACCAGTTCGAGAAAGTTGAGCTGGTGTCGATTGCACGACCGCAGGACAGCGACGACGAACACGAACGCATGACCCGTGCTGCCGAAGTGGTGCTGGAGCGGCTCGGTCTGCCGTACCGTCGCATGCTGCTGTGCACCGGCGATATGGGTTTTGCGGCCAGCAAGACCTATGATCTTGAAGTCTGGCTGCCGTCGCAAAACAACTATCGGGAAATATCGTCGTGCTCCAATTGCGATGCGTTCCAGGCGCGTCGGCTGCAGACGCGCTGGCGCAATCCTGAGACCGGCAAGCCCGAGCCGTTGCACACGCTCAATGGCTCTGGTGTTGCCGTCGGCCGTGCGCTGATCGCAGTGATGGACAACTACCAGAACGCTGATGGTTCGATCGACATTCCTGATGCGTTGCAGCGTTATATGGGTGGGGCGGCGCGCATTGCATGATTGCCATTCCGTGTCGAGGCCGGGGAGGCAGCTCTGTGCTTGAAGCGTCCCACCACAGGTCGGAGCCACCGGGCACCGTCGCTGTGGCTCTTACCGCGCATCAAGCGCGCAGGGCTGTGCGTGTTTTCGGCCAAAGCCCATGATGGAAGCCTTTCTCGTTTCGACTGGGCTCGTTGCCCTCGCCGAGATGGGTGACAAGACCCAGCTGCTGTCATTGGTGTTGGCGGCGCGGTTTCGCCGCCCGATGCCGATCATTGCCGCGATCCTGGTCGCGACGCTGGTC
>JAWXCG010000138.1:0-3360 GCA_034440555.1 Pseudomonadota bacterium | reverse complement strand
TTATGACGTGCAAAAATGCACAGTCCCAGTGCCAAAAGCCAATACAGCCAATGGTTTGCGGACTACGAACGACGCGGGGAGACGAGGAACTTCAGGTTAGTAATGGGGGGATTACCTCGGCAAATCAGATCGATACTCAAGAGCTGGTGAACTGCGCCGCGGAGAATACGGTGGCCAGTGGAAAAGAGCCTACGATTCTGGCGATTCAGGCCCAAATCGGCCAGGGCTCGTACACCACCGTGCAGCGGTATCTGGGGGTCTGGAAGGCGCGGCGATCGGGGGTCGCTGTGGCCACGTCGGACATGCTGGCGGAGATCGATACGCAGGGGCAGAGTTTTGTCCGGACGATTTGGGTGCGGACACTGTGTGCTCAGGCCGGATCGAGCGACTTGGGATCGACGCCGAGGTCTTTGAGCTTGCGGTACAAGTGAGTGCGCTCCATGCCGGACAAGTTGGCGAGCTTGCTGACGCTGCCGGCGCAGAGTTTGAGTTGGCGCATCAGATAGGCACGTTCGAAGCGGTCGCGGGCATCGCGTAGCGGCAGGCTCAGGTCCAGCAGAAAATCACCGGCGCTGCGCCCTGGGCCGGGCGCGACGATGCCCAGTGCCTCGTTGATTTCCTCAAGATCAATGTCGCCGTCGCCGCCCAGAATCAACAGACGCTGCACCAGATTGCGCAGCTCGCGCAAATTGCCGGGCCAGCTGTGGCGACACAAACGGTCCATGGCAGCGGGCTCGAAGCCGCGCAACGGCAACAGGTCGCGTTCGGCCAGTTGCGCGACCTGGGAGTGCAGTAGCTCGGGGATATCTTCGCTGCGCTCGCGCAGCGGCGCGGCGCTGACGCCAAGCACGTTGAGCTGATAGAACAGATCTTCGCGCAGCCTGCCATTTTGCAGTTCGCGTTCTGGCGCCTGACTGCTGCTGGCGATGATGCGGGCGCCCAGCGGCAAGGATTGGGTGCCGCCCTCGCGCAGGAACTGTCGCGTCTCCAAGGCCGCAGCCAGTCGTGCCTGGGTGCGTTCGTCGAGCGCCGCAATCTCGTCGATATAGACCGAGCCGCCGCTGGCCTGCTCAAACGCGCCTGGAATCACGTCACCGCGTGCCTCGACACCGAACAGGCCGGCCATCATGCGCTCCGGCGGCAGGCTGGCCGGAGCAATACGCACGAATGCGGCATGCCCGCGCGGGCCGCTCTGGTGCACGTAGCGTGCCAGTGATTCCTTGCCGGTGCCGGCTTCGCCACGGATCAACAGCGGCGCGTCGCTCTGTGCAGCACGCTCGAGCTGGGCACGCAGTGCGCGCACTCCGGCACTGCCGCCGACCGGCGCCACGGGCAACAACAGTTGTTTGAGCCCTGCGTTTTCGCGCCGCAGCTGCGCCGTCTCCAGCGCGCGCTTGACAGTCAGCAACAGTTTGGCCAAAGAAACCGGCTTTTCGAGAAAGTCGTAAGCGCCCAGGCGCACCGCTTCCACCGCCGATTCAATACTGCCGTGACCGGAGATCATCACCGTGGGACAGGGCAGCCCGTCGGCTTCGATCGTTTCGCGCAGAAATCGCAATCCGTCGCCGTCGGGTAACCACACATCCAGCAACATCAGCTCAGGAGTTTCCAGCGCCAGCGCGGCGCGCGCAGTCGCGACTGACTCCGCGGTGCGCACGCTGTAGCCCTCATCGCGCAGGATGTCTTCGATTAAATGGCGGATATCGGGTTCGTCGTCGACGACCAGTACACGGGCAGCAGTCATAGGCAGTCTCTAACACTCGTGCGGCAAGCATAGTGGATTGACGATAAGCCCCGCTGCGGCAGCAGCCCTTCGGCGTGGCAGCGTCGCAGCGCGGCGAACAGACCATCCTGCAGTCGACACGATCGCAGTCTCAGGTTGCTCGCAAGGAGCGGGTGCACCGTTTGAAGTGGGCACTGGGTGGGTTCTAGCTGAGGGCGACGTCGGTGGATCGGGGATAGGAGTGAAAGCGCGACCGCGCGCAGCGCGCACCCACGATCAGCAGCCGCCACAGTTTTCGCTTACAACGCAGCGCGGAAACCCGCTTCGATGGCATCAAAATCGGCGCGGCTCGCAGCCATCATTACCAGCGCACCGCCGTTGACCGTGATCTCGCGACCGAGCAATTCGTGTTCGGCAAAATCGTTGCGCGCCACGCGCTCGCCCGGCACGTACATTACCGTCACAGCACCCGAGCGCTGCTGCATCACCATGTGCAGCGAGCGTCGCGAACCGAGCGGGCAGATTTTCAGGTAACTGAAGTTCCCCGGCGAGCGCAGCAGTTTTACACCGAGCCGCTCGAAGGATTCGCGCAGCGCTACTCCGGATACCACTCCTTGCGCGTTAAGCGACATGGGTTCGGCGTGCCCCAGATGTTGAAGCGATATCGCTGCCAGCGATTGCTGCGGCGCCAGGGCCAACCATGACACGCTGGCAATGCCCGCGGTCAGCGCAAGCCCGGCGGCGATTCGCCAGATCACTGCGCGTCGCCCGGAGCTTTGCTGTCGCGCCATTGTGGTTTGACCGAGCAGGATGCGATCCGCCCACTCGGCCGGCACCGGAATCGCCAGACCGCGATCGAGAACGGCTTCGAATCGCAGCGCACTTATTTGTGCCTGGGCGCAACGCGGGCATTCATCACGATGCGCGCGCGCAGTCGCATCCAGTTGCTTGGGCTGCACAGCGATGGCGCGACGAAATTCAAGACAATTCATGGACAGATCCCTCCACGTCCCGCCCACTCAGGGCTACTTTCAGTTTCTGCCGGGCGCGAAAAAGCTGCGTCATCACCGCGGCCGGGGTCAACTTCAGCTCGCGCGCGATCTCCTCGCAGCTGAAGCCGCCGAGCACTTGCATCAATAACGGTTCGCGATACTTCACATCCAGGGCATGGATGGCACGCCGCACAATGCTGTCCTCGCCACCTTGCTCGGGGCCAAGCCAGTCCTCGTCTGCCAGGTCCAGTTCTTCAATCGGTTCCAGGCGGGTCGGTGCCTTGCGTTCGAACAGACGCGCGTGTTCACGGCGCAGGATCGTGGTCAGCCACGCCTTTACCGCCTTGCTATCGCGCAAGTCGTCGAGCGAGCGCCAGGCGCGGAGGTAGGTTTCCTGGGTCAGATCGTGCGCCAGCGCTTCATTGCCGCATAGCCAATAGCCGAACCGGTAAAGCTCGGCATGAGTGGCGCGCACCAATGCATCGAATTGGGACTGTTTCGGGTTCATGCTGGCTACATGACCCGGATGAGCGCCCTTTACTTTCATCTGCACGCCGTCGCGATCTGATATCTCAGTGGGTGGTGCCACTCAATTGCCGAGTCGGCGAACTCATCAGACGATCCACCCAGGCAATGGCCACGGCC
>JAWXCG010000137.1:0-20692 GCA_034440555.1 Pseudomonadota bacterium | reverse complement strand
TGGCGCCGCGGCGCCATGCGCAGCTTGCGCTTCCCTTTGTGGACGCGGTGCTGGCTGAAGCAGGTATAGGCAAGCATCAACTGGATGCGATCGCGGTCGGGCGTGGACCTGGTGGTTTCACTGGCGTGCGTCTGGCTATCTCTCTCGCCCAAGGCATGGCACTGGGGCTGGATGTACCTGTGATGCCAGTATCGTCACTCGCGGCCTTGGCACTCGACATCGCGATGGCTGCTCCAGATGCGGCCTTGCTGGCGTGCATTGATGCGCGCATGGGTGAGATCTACGCTGGTGTCTATCGCCGCACGCCAGACGGGCTGGTGCAATTGCAGGGCGACGAATGCGTCGGTCCTGCCGATCGGATCGTGCTGCCGCGGGCGGCGCAATGGGCGGTGAGCGGCAGCGGTTGGTCGAGCTACGGCGACGTGCTGCAGGAACGCATTGGCATGCCGCTATTTGCCGATGGCGGACGCTTTCCGCGTGCTGCGATGATTGCGCGACTTGCGGCACCGTGCCTGGCACGCGGTGAGGGTGTCGCGCCGGAGCATGCGCTGCCGGTTTATCTACGTGACAAAGTGGCGTTGACCATGGCCGAGCGCGCAGCGAGCTGACTGGTGGGTCCGCGCTGTGCGCGAACGCTTCCAACGTTCGCAGCTGACTTTCAATCCAATCCAAGCCGGCAATAGCCGAATCCTCAGCGCGCGCCGATCGGCACCACACCCAGGGCGCGGGCAGCGCCGATATCGATGATCTGGTACTCGGGCTTTGTAACGTCACCAAAACTACCTGCCGCAGCCTGATAAGTGGCATAGCCGCGCTTTGTGGCTGCGGTAAAGCTGCGAAACGACGCATCTTCGTCCAGCTTTCCTTTCTTGTCCGGCGCCAACGAATCCAGGCGCGTTGTCTCCAGATAGGCGCGCTCACCACCCGGAGCCAGTTCGAACGCAAGCAGCATGTGTCCTGGAACCAGTACCAACGATGGATTGAGATCAATCTTGCGCAGCACCGAGGCCATCAGCACGCTGCCATCGACACAGTTGGCCTGATTGTTTTCCCAGGATTCATCCAGAAAACGTACGTGCTGCGCCAGTATGCCGTCGTTGCTGTTGCCAGTGCGGGTGATCGACGAATAGCGGATACCGCGATTCTGCAACACATACCAGACGGCAAACACCTGCTTCAGCACCGAGGTGGGATCGCGCTTTTGATAACCATCAAATCGTTCGACTACACGCTGCGCCAATGCCTCGGTGATGATGCGGTTGACGCGCGGATGGTCCTCGTCGACGTAGGCCGCGAACATCCACGACAGGTCAGTGGGCGACTTGTTACTTGCGATGAAGTAGGGCACGTCGTTGATTGAACGCAGGCGCACACGCACGCTTCGCTCCTGCGCCTCGCTGCCGTTCTCGCGGACCGAAAACATGAGCGTTTCAGGAACAGGCTGGCGTAGCGCGCGCAGGCGGTCAAAGTCCCAGGCCAGAGTGGGAAAGACGGCGTAGCGCTTGCCCGCTTTGGGAAGCTCTGCATCAATATGCGACTCGCGTAGCCAGCCAGGCATGCTGATGCTGACCCGAACCTTCTGGTGGTCGTACGCGGCGAGAATACGCACGCCGATCAGGCCATTGGCATCACCTACCAGCAACGTGCCACGTGTTCGTGTGTCAGGGAGGTTGGCGGTGGCCAGAATGAGCGATGGGAATATCTGGTCGCGCGGGGTGAGCAGCGGCGACCAGTCGGCAGCTTCAAGCTGACCGATTGAACCGAGCACAAGAAACAGCGCCAGTCGTACAAAGTTCTGCAAAGTCGGGCCCCTGAGCTGAAGACCGTCCGATTCTGCCTGTTGTGGTGTGCAGTGCCAAGTAACGCAATGTGTGCTGTTCAGCACACGGATTGCGCGCTGTGAACCGCGGGGGGCATAATCACGACGCCTGGCGGGTGTAGTTCAATGGTAGAACTGTAGCTTCCCAAGCTACTAGCGTGGGTTCGATTCCCATCACCCGCTCCACTAAATGACAAACAACGGACAGCAGCATGAGCGCGTCATTCGATGATCGACGGGTGCTCGGCTGGCGCGAATGGGTGGCTCTTCCGGAGCTAGGTATTCCGGCGATCCGCGCCAAAATTGACTCCGGCGCGCGAAGTTCGGCGCTGCATGTCGAGGCTATAGACGAATTCCGCCGCGATGAGATTGATTGGGTGCGCTTCTATCTCGACCCGGTGACTCGGTCGCGCAAGCGCGCGCGCTGGATCGAGGCACCGCTTCTGGAGCGACGCGAAGTAACCGACTCTGGCGGCAGCGTCAGCCTCCGGCCATTCATTCGCACCGACGTACAGATTGCTGACCAACGCTATGCCATTGAAATCAACTTGACCAATCGCCGTGGCATGCTGTTTCCGATGTTACTCGGCAGAACCGCGATGCACGGACGATGGCTGATCGATCCGGAGCGGAGCTACGTACTGGGCGACGCATCAACCACATTGCCAAGGCGCACACGATGAAGATTGCGATTCTGTCGCGCAACAGCAAGCTCTACTCGACGCAAAGACTGAAACAAGCTGCGCGTGAGCGTGGGCACAGTGTGCGCGTGCTTGATCCATTGCGTTGCTACATGCGCATTGAGCCCGGCGAATTCATCATGCGCTACAAGGGCAAGGCGCTGCCGAAATTTGATGCGGTGATTCCGCGCATCGGCTCCTCGATCACGCGCTATGGCACGGCCGTGGTGCGCCAATTCGAGATGATGCGCGTGTTCACGCCCAATCGCGCCGAGCCGATCGTACGTGCACGCGACAAGTTGCATTGTCTGCAGCTGCTGGCGCAGCAGGGACTGGGCCTGCCGACCACGGTGTTTGGTGACAATCCGGACGATACTTCCGATCTTCTTTCTATGCTCGGCAAGCCGCCGCACGTGATCAAATTGGTGGAAGGCTCGCAGGGTCAAGGCGTGGTGCTCGCTGAAAAAATCGCCAGCTCGCAAAGCGTGATCGAGGCGTTTCGTGGGCTATATGCCAATTTCCTGGTCCAGGAATTCATTCGTGAGGCCAAGGGCGCCGACATTCGTTGCTTCGTCGTCGGCGGCAAAGTGGTGGCCTCCATGCGCCGGCAAGGGCGAGAGGGTGAATTCAGGTCCAATCTTCATCGCGGCGGCAGCGCTGAATCGGTGAGCTTGAACAAGCAAGAGCAAGAAGTCGCAATCCGCGCTGCGGCGGTGATGGGCTTGGGGGTAGCAGGCGTGGACTTGCTCCGATCACGTCGCGGGCTGCTGGTCCTGGAAGTCAATTCTTCACCGGGTTTGGAAGGTATTGAAAAAGCCACTCAGGTCGACGTCGCCGGCGAGATCATCGCCTATCTGGAGCGCCGCGAACGGCGCCATCGTGCGCGCAAGCCTGCATAGCAGCGTCGAGTTTGAAAAACGGCACTTGGGCGTCGCGCAGAAATAATGCGCCTGTTTTGAACGTGACACTCTTGCTGGTCTTTTAACCCGCCTGCGTTGTTGCCCAAAGGATTGCGTAGTCCGACTGCGCGCCCCTTTGGGCGCCGGCCAGGCGGGATAAAATCCGGCGCAATCCGATCACATTATTTATGCGCGACGCCTTACGGGTGGAAATGAACCGCTCCCTGGCGTCAGTGCGGGCTTTAACTCGCACTTAACCCTGCGTATCCTAGAGTCCACCTACCTTATTTCTGCTCGATCGTCGTTACACGAAGATCTCCAGCAGGTTACGGTAATCGGGGCATCAATTAGGCCCAAGGTCGGGACGCCCGCCTTGGGCCTTTCTTTTTTGCCACAACAAGACACATCGTGCAGCCTCGGCCCCACGAATCTCCGCCCCCAACTGCGAACGGAGTCGCTAAACTATGCCCATGCATATCCTGGTCATTGAAGACAACGCGGACATCGCCGCCAATGTGGGCGACTATCTTTCCGACCGCGGTCACGTTGTCGACTTTGCTCCCGACGGTGTATCGGGCTTGCACCTTGCGATGCGCGAGAATTTCGATGTCATCGTACTCGACCTGACTCTGCCGGGACTCGATGGACTCGAAGTGTGCCGACGCCTGCGTCAGGAAGCACATAAATCTACTCCGGTGCTGATGCTGACGGCGCGCGACGCGCTGGAGCAGAAGCTGGCCGGATTCGAGAGCGGTGCGCAGGATTACATGGTCAAGCCGTTCGCGCTGCAGGAGCTCGAGGCCCGCATCAACGTGCTGGGTACACGCGCTCGCGCCGGCACCTCGCGGCAGTTGCAAGTGGGCGACCTGCTGTTTCACCTGGATATGCTCACTGTGTCGCGCGCTGGCAAAGCGATAACGCTTAACCCGATCGGGTTGAAGCTACTGCAATGTCTGATGGAGGCGTCACCCGCAGTAGTTACTCGCAAAGAAATGGAGATGCGGGTCTGGGGTGAAGAGCTACCCGACAGCGACTCGCTGCGCGTACACATTCACGGATTGCGCGCCGCGATCGACAAGCCATTCGGGCGATTGTTGATCCATACCCGCCATGGCATCGGCTACAGTCTGAGCGACCCGGATGCAGTATCGGCGTCGGCTTAGAAGCCGCATCATTATTTCGTTTTTGTTGTTCGGAACGCTGCTGACCGCAGCGTTTGCGGTAGCCGCTGTGATGTTGCGCAGCTATCTTGAAGACCAACTGATCGGACGCTCGCTGGATCTGGAGATCGATCACTATGTCGAACAGTTCCGCCGCGACCCGAACTCGGAACTGGTTATTTTTTCGCGCATCCAGGGCAACGTATTCAGCGAACGCAAGCTGGCCAATGTGCCCTTCGCGTGGCGCGACCTCGACAATGGCGTGCATACCATCATCGGCGACGCCGAGAGTGGTGGCCCGCAGTCTTACCAGTTGGCGGTGCGCAAGTTTCCCGACTACTGGTTTTTTCTGCAGTACGACATCTCCCACGAATTGGAACTCCGACGTTGGCTGGTCGGTGGGCTGATCGGCGTTGTGGTGTTGTTCGCGGGAATTTCCGCACTGATCGCATTCTGGGCCGCCTCCAGCGTTATGCGGCCGGTGGCCGATCTGGTGAAGCGGCTGGAACGCTTCACCGAATCGCAGGGGCTGGATCAACTGGCACCGCATTTCGCAAACGATGAAGTTGGGCAACTGGCCGCCAAGCTCGATGAATACGCGGCCCAGCTCACCCATCTGGTGGTACGCGATCGCGAATTCAACGCGGACGTATCGCACGAGTTGCGCACCCCGCTGGCGGTCATCCGGGGCGCCACTGAGCTGCTGCTCACTCAGAATGATCTGCCAGAGAAAGCAAGACAGCGATTGCTACGCATCGAGCGTGCTGCGCGCCAATCCAACGAACTGACCGACGCGTTGCTTTTGCTGTCGCGTAACGAGCGTCAGTCGCCGGCGCAGGGCGAAAGCACCGATGTTGGCAGTGTTGTCGACCAGGTAGTCGAAACTCATCGCGCCGCGATCGGCAACAAGCCGATTGAGGTCCGCATCGAAAAGCCCTTTGCTGCGCAGGTCGACGCCCCCGCTGCAGTGCTGTCGGTTGCACTGGGCAACTTGATCGGCAATGCCTTCAAGTACACGCCCGAGGGCGTGGTGGTGATCCGCGTCGAGGCCGATCGCGTGGTGGTTGAAGACAGCGGCAAGGGCATCAGTCCGGTAGAAGCCGAGCGCTTGTTCGATCGCGGCTATCGCGGCGCCAGCGCGACCGGAAAAGGTGCTGGACTGGGTCTGGCCATCGTCGTGCGTCTGTGTGAGTTGTACGGCTGGAAAGTCAGCTTGGCACCACGCGACGGCGGTGGTGCTGTGGCGACGCTTATTTTTTGAACGCGTGATTCGTTGTTGGTGGGGGGCTGATTAGCGTTGCGCTCTGACCGCCGCGGTTGAGCGACTGGGCTGTTCAGGCCAAATCCGTCCTGCGGGTCCGTGCTAAACCCGATATACCAACGCGGTTGTCGCGTCGACCGCAATCCCGTATCATGCCCGGCCCCGCGCCGACCTGCGGGCTGCACCAGCACCGGAGAGGTGGCAGAGTGGTCGAATGTACCTGACTCGAAATCAGGCGTGCGTGTAAGCGCACCGTGGGTTCGAATCCCACCCTCTCCGCCATACGCCACAAAAAAGGCCGCCCGATGGGCGGCTTTTTTTTGTGGCGTATGGCGCAGAGGGTGGGTGCCAAGTAGAACCCACCGGTTCGACTGAATCGCCTGGAGCGATTCAGGACAGCCGCAGGCTGGCCCGCGCAATGCGCGGGTTGGGTCCATGGATGGACCCGACAATCCCACGCTCGCCTCGAGGTTGCAAAGGTGCTTGCTGTGCGGCCTTTCGCGGTTAAAATATGCACCGCCATTCAAGAGTCCACCATGAGCCTGATTTCCGTCCCCGTTTCCTTTGGCGAGTTGCTGGACAAGATGTCGATCCTTGAAATCAAGTCCGAGCGCATGTCCGATCCTGCCAAGCTGGTCAATGTGCGCCGGGAACTCGATGCGCTCAACAGCACATGGGCACAGGCGTCGGAGTCAAAAATCGACATCAAGGCGTTGCTGGCGGCGCTCAAGGAAGTCAATGTGCGACTCTGGGTGATTGAAGACGATATCCGCGTCAAGGAATCGAAACAGGAATTCGATGCCGAGTTCATCCGCTTGGCGCGCGCGGTCTATTTCGAGAATGACGATCGGGCGCGCATCAAGCGGGACATCAATGTCAAATTGGGTTCAGCCCTGGTCGAAGAAAAGTCGTACCAGGATTATCGAGTCAAGACTTCGAGCTGACGCGCTGCCATCAGCGCATCCAGGCGTTCGATCACCGCCTCGGTTTCGATCAGATCCATCACCCCAGGATACTCGATGCGCAAGCCCCAACGCACTTTGGCAGCCGGGCTTTTTAGAAAACGCTCGGCGGCTTCGGCGTAACGATTGATACACCAGCGTTGATCCGGGTAAGGACCGCTGCGCTTGGCGTCCGTGGCGGCGTGCAGGCCAATGACTGGGGTGCCGACGGCGTTGGCCATATGCATCGGTCCGGAATCTGGTGTCAGCATGACCGTGGCGCGCTGCAACAGTGCGAGCAACTGTTTCAGCGTGTCCTTGCCGATCAGATCTATCAGTGGATTGCGTGCCAATGTAAGAATCGCGTCGCCCATCTCGCGCTCAATGGCGCTGGGTCCGCCGCACAGCACTACCCGCATGCCATGTCGCGTTTGCGCGTGATCAGCGATGGCTGCATATCCGCCGGCGTGCCAGTTGCGCAATCGGTGGCTTGAGCACGGGCTGATGATCAGCGTTTGCTGATCACCGGCAAGGTGCCGCGCGGCGAACTCGCGATCCGCATCGGAAATCGGAATGTCCCAACGCGGCGCAGCAGCAGGCAGACCGATGGCATCGCCAAAACTGCCGATGGCTTCGAGCACGTGTTGGCTCTGCGCTGCAGTAATGCGGCGATTGACGAACAGGCTGTGCAGTTCCTTGCTGCGTGCCCAATCGAAGCCGACTCGGGTATCGGCTCGCACCGCCCGGCCAAGAACGTTGGCGCGCAGCGATACCTGACACTGCAGCAATACATCGAACCGCCGCGCCGCGAGCGATGCACGTAAATCGTGCCACGCGGCCATGCCGCGCTTCTTGTCAACGATGATGAATTCAATGCCTGCGATATCGCCAACCAGGCGATGCTCGAAGCGACCGATGATCCAGGTGATCCGCGTTTGCGGCCAAAACTGTTGAACACGCCGCACCAGCGGCAAGACGTGGGTCACGTCGCCCAACGCTGAGAGGCGAAAAATGCACAGCGAATCGGGGATGGCGGAACTCATCGTGGTCTTGGTCAAAAACTGTCGTGATCGCTCCCTCTCCCGACGTTCGGAGAGGGTTGGGGAGGAGTTAGGCAACGCAACCGCGCTTCCTTGTGGCGCGTGCAACCCGCTGCAAGGAAGATAGAATTGCGCCCGGCAACATACCGCAATTGGACGCGTGCTATCTCTGACACATGAACATAGGCATCACTTCTCTGACTGGCGGCGCGCTGATTTACGACGCCTCGCGATGGTCGGCCGATCAGGCCGAGCAGGCGTTTGACACATCGCATGCGCACGCTACGGAGCTGCGCGGTCGCGGCCAGGTGCGCTATCTGTGCCTGACGTTTGCCGAGGCGGTGTTGCGCCAGTATCAACGCGGCGGTCTGGTCGCGCGCGTTTCAAGGGACTGGTATCTGTGGTGGGGCACGGAGGCAACCCGCCCATTTCGTGAATTTCGCCTGACCGCAGCGCTGCATGCCCAGGGCCTGCCGGTGCCGTGCCCGTTGGCCGCTCGCTACCTGCGTTCCGGACTGGGCTACCGTGCGAGTCTCATCACCGAGCGCATTCACAATGCCGACACCCTCGCTGATCGGTTGCTTGCAGGGCGACCGATCGACTGGGCGGCCGTGGGGCGACTCATCGCCCGCTTCCATCACCAGCGGCTGTGGCATGCGGATCTGAATGCACATAATGTGTTGATCGATGCCGACGATCGACTTTGGCTAATCGATTTTGACCGTGGGCGACTGCGCCCGCCTGCCGAATCGTGGATGCGCGGCAATCTGGACCGATTGAAGCGTTCGCTGGTCAAACTGGGTGCGCTGGCGTTGGTCGAAAGTTTCTCGACGCGGGCTTGGCCGCAGCTGCTGGAAGCCTATGATCGCGCCAGCTGATCGCCTCTGTCGACCAGGGAAGGTATGAATAAGCCACCACTTCGTCTTCGCCACACTGCTTATTGCTTGCCAAACCCCCGCTCTCTACAGCGGAGCTGGTCGCTCTCAACAGCGGAGCTGGTCGCTCTCAACAGCGGAGCTGGTCAACCTGCGGTTTTTTGCACCCTGACTCAGGGGGCTATCACGGCTCGGGACTTGTTCAGAGGTTCACCAATGAAGGTGCTGCAATGAACCGACAATGGACACTGCGCTTTCTCGGCGTCGGCAACGCGCAGGCGGTGACTCTGGGATCAGCCTCTGCTGTTCTTGAGCGTGATGGCGCGCCCGTGCTGATGATCGACTGCGGTCAAGAAGGGTTGACCGCGTACGTCGAGCGCCACGGCGCCATGCCTATTGCGCTGTTCGTTACTCATGCACACCTTGATCATGTGGCAGGGTTTGAAAGGCTGTACTACGCCACCCTGTTTGATGCCGCGCGTCGCGGCAAGGTGCGTATCTACTGCGCCGCGGCGCTGGTGCCGATCCTGCAGTCGCGGCTCGCCGACTATCCAAGCCCACTGGCAGAGGGCGGCGCCAACTTCTGGGATGCGTTTCAACTGGTGCCGGTGACGCGCGGGTTTTGGCATGAAGGACTGTGGTTTGATGTTTTCGCTGTGCGCCATCATGCGCCAGGTACCGCCTTTGGCCTGGCATTGCGTGGCGCTTTTCTGTGGTCAGGCGATACCCGACCCATCCCGGAAGCCATTGCCGCACACGCTGATGATGACGAGCGCATTGCGCATGACTGCGCATTGCAGGGCAACCCCTCACATACCGGTCTGGACGATTTGATTCGAGAGTACGATGTGTCCATGCGTGCCCGTATGATTCTTTACCACTATGCCTGCGTTGAGGATGCTGTGACGCTCGAACAAGCCGGTCTCAGAGTTGCCCGTGCGGACGACGCGATAGAACTGTCCGCGCCGTGGGACGGAATGCGTGCGTGTGAACGTGCGTGGCGTACTCCATGAGCAAGTTGATTCAAGCCGGGTTGGTTGCCAGCGCAACTGTTGCGAGCAAGCCCGCCGTCGCCAATCCGGGCATGGACGTGGCACGTGACACGCGCGGGCGAGCATTGCGCGACTTGCGTATTTCGGTGATCGACCGTTGCAATTTTCGTTGCCCGTACTGTATGCCGGTGGAAAAGTTTGGCGGGGCAGCGGCGTTTCTGCCGCGCAAGGAATGGCTGCAGCCAAGGGAAATCGAGCGGCTGGCGCGCGCCTTCGTTGCGCTCGGTGTGCGCAAATTGCGGCTCACTGGCGGTGAACCGCTGCTGCGCCATGAATTACCTGAAATCGTCGAGCGCTTGTCGCGGATTGACGGCGTCGAAGACCTGGCGCTCACTACCAACGGCGCCTTGCTCGCTGACCGTGCTATTGAACTGCGTAACGCCGGACTGCGTCGATTGACGGTCAGCCTGGATGCGCTGGACCCGGCCATTTTCCTGCGTATGAGCGGGGGCTATGGTCGCGTTGCCGACGTGCTGGCGGGTATCGATGCGGCGGTTGCCGCAGGTTTCCAATCGGTCAAGATCAATGTCGTGGTGCAGCGTGGCGTAAACGAGGATCAGGTGCTGCCATTGCTTGAGCATTTTCGTGGCGCGCCGCATGTTGTGCGATTCATTGAATACATGGACGTGGGTAGCTGCAACGGCTGGACGCGCGCTCAAGTCGTGCCGACTGTCGAGCTACAGAACTTGATTGCCGCGCGTTACCCTCTGGTTGCCCTGAGCGCGAGCGCTGATGGCGAGGTCGCCAGCCGTTACGCGTATGCCGATGGACGGGGCGAGCTTGGATTCGTCAGCTCGGTCTCCGTGCCGTTTTGCGGCGACTGCAATCGTGCGCGCATCTCGGCGGAGGGTCGCGTCTTCACCTGCCTGTTCGCCAGTCAGGGAAAGGATCTGCGCGAATGGTTGCGCACCGACACGGACGCAGCATTGGCGGATCACCTGCGTACGCTGTGGTCTCGACGTGCGGATCGTTACAGCGAATTGCGTGCCGAACGCGAAGCGCGGAGTTCGCAGCGCGTTGAAATGTTCCGGATGGGGGGCTGACATGGCGCTGAGTCATGTCGACAAGGGCGGCCGGCCGGCCATGGTCGATGTCGCGGCCAAGCCGCTGACACGGCGAGTAGCGACCGCCTGCTGCGAAGTGGTTTTCCCCAAGACGGCGGCACGCACGCTGCATGCCGCGGCACTGCGTAGCAAAAAAGGCCCGGTCATCGATACCGCGATCATCGCCGGTACGCTGGCGGTGAAGCGCACCCATGAACTGATTCCGTTCTGTCATCCGCTGCCGATCGACGGTATCCAGTTCGATTGCGTGTTTGTCGACCCGACTCGCCTGCGCATTGAGTGCACGGTCTCGACGCTGGCCCGTACCGGCGTGGAGATGGAGGCGCTTATCGGCGCCAGCCTGGCTGCACTGACCGTCTACGACATGTGCAAGTCGCTCACCCTGGGTATTGAAATCGTCGCGACGCGGGTCGTTGCCAAGCAGGGCGGTAAGCGTGATTTCGTAGCGGTCCCGGCACAGCGAAAATCGCGTTCTCCCAAAGCATCTGCGGCGAACACGCAGAAATGAAAGTGCGGCTCTGCTACTTCGCGAGCTTGCGCGATGCCGCCGGCACCGCCACGGAAGAGATCGAAATCGGGCATGTGGATGCTGTGCGTCTCTTTGAAAATGCGGCTCAGCGCCATGGCTTCGCGCTACCGCGCTCACGCCTGCGACTGGTCGTGAATGGCGAAATCGTGGATTGGTCCAGGCCGCTTCAGGCCGAGGATGAGGTCGTGTTCCTGCCGCCGGTGTCGGGCGGATGACCCGCTTCGAACTTACCGAGCTGCCGATCGATGTGGCGGCGTTGCGTCGGGAGTTGGACGACCCGCATTGCGGTGCGATTGCGAGCTTTGAGGGCATCGTTCGCGACCACAATGATGGGCGCAGCGTGCAGCGACTGGAGTACCAGTCCTATGCCGATCTTGCGATGCGCGAGGGCCAGGCCATCGTCGATGCGATTGTCGCGGTGTCGCAAGCGCGCCGCGTCGTTTGCGTGCATCGTGTTGGCATGCTGGCGATTGGTGATGTCGCCGTCTGGGTCGGCGTGGCCGCGGCACATCGCGGGGCGGCGTTTGAAGTCTGCCGCCATGTCATCGATCAGGTAAAGCTACGTGTGCCGATCTGGAAAAACGAGCACTACGCTGACGCAAGCTCTGGTTGGATTCACCCATAAGGGCTAGGCGTTTGCACGCAATGGCGTTACCCCTGTGCGGTAGGCCAAGGCCCACCGCCGCAGCACGAAGCGCAGGATCAACAACGCTTGATCAAGCCGACTCGAGCCAGACGAACGGGGACGTTTCCTTGTCGCCGCCGTGCATGGTGCGCAATGCGCGCAGAACCTGACGGTGCAAGGTCTGAACTTCGCCATAAGGGGACTCGAACGTAGCCCGATAGGCCGCGACCAACCAGGCGCGAGTGCCGGCTATTCGCACCTGCAGGTGTTGCGATCGCACCCGCGCGAACGCGACGGCGGCTTCGACTGTCCAGTCTGTTTTGGATTTTTCTTGACTGGAACTCGCTGGGCCGGAACCGCCGGAAACTTCGGCTTGGGTCAGCTCAGCCAGCGCCGTCAGTGCAATCTTGCGACGCTCGGCAGGGTCGAGTTCGCGAATCGCAGCTGCCACACCATTGAACTGTCGCAACATCTGCAGGTACCGCGCGAATGCTGTGGTTCTCTGCATCAGCCGAGAAGTCATCGGAGCGGCAGAATTTTGGACGCTGTTCATTTGGATGTTCTCGATTGACCTCGGGCGCAGGCACTTTGGCGCGCAAAGGCAGTCAAGTTTGACGATCAAATCACAGTCTGATGTATTGGCTGGCGGGCATTCAGGTTTGCTCGGTTTCACTGCGCCGCAGCAGTGATGTGCTCCGATAGAAACCCGCGCGGTCGAGCAGAAAAACCAAAGCATCAACTGGCTTCTGTGCCGCGGTTGCGCGTCGACGTTACGATTCGACTAACCATTCAGTGTCACCAACCACGCGGCCTATTCGTGTGATCGACTCAGCGCACGCGGCGTGCAAGGCACTGACCCAGGCGCACACTATCGCCGGCGGCAAGAGAGGGATCGAGCGCCAGGACAGCTTCAGGCAACAACACGATGACCGTCGAGCCATAATTGAAACGAGCCATCTCTGCGAAGCGTTGAAGGGCTACGCATGGGTCCCGATGCGCGTAGTCGCGTTCGAAGACGCGTCCCGCGTAAGGTGGAATCTCGACACCGTTCCATACGGTTTCGACGCCGGATACCAGCAGCGCGCCGACCATGACCACAGTCATTGGTCCGAAGTCAGTATCGAAGCTGCAAACCAGGCGCTCATTGCGCGCGAACAGTCGCGGCACACTTGCCACCGTGCCTGGCGATACGCTGAAAAGCCGACCGGGCATGTGCCGCGTTTCAACAAGTTTGCCATCCCATGGCATGTGCACGCGATGGTAGTCGCGCGGCGACAGATAGATGGTGGCAAACAGGCCATTGCGGAATGCTGCGGCAGCGCGCGCGCTGCCGAGTAATTCCTCGGTGCTGAAGTCCATCCCTTTGGCCTGGAAAATACGGCCAGCCACGATTCGGCCAAGCTGCGAAATGCGTCCGTCCGCCGGCATCAGCAAAGCATCCGGGTCGGCAATCGGAGTACGCGCGCCTGGTTTCAGCGCGCGGGTGAAGAACGCATTGAAATGTTCATAGCTGTCCTGATCGGGGTTTGCAGCCTCCGTCCAATCGACCCGAAAGCGTTTTGCGATCTGACTGATCAGGAAATTTTTCCAGGGCCGCCAGCGAATGCGCGTCATCAGCAACATCAGGCGCGATAGCAACTGATGCGGCAGCAAGTACTGAGCCAGACTGAGCGGATGCATCAGCGATTCCCGATCAGTTGCAGGAGGTCGGCAGCAATGGCGCTGGCAACATGCGGAGGACGGATGATGCCGATGACGCGCACTTCAGGATCGAGTATTACGAAGTGCGCGCTGTGGTCTACGTTGTACACACCATCGACCGCAGGTTGCGCTGCGTACAACACCCCGAGTTGGCGCGTGAACGGTTCAAGCCGGGCATCGGTTGCTGTGGCGCCCAGAATTCGCGTAGAGAAGTGCTGCGCGTAGGCACCAGCGGCCTGCGCGGTATCGCGCGCCGGATCGACCGAGACGAACACGTAATTGGGTCGCGCGCCTTTAGGTACATTACTGAGTTGCTGGTCGACTTCAGCCAACGTCGCCATCGCGGTCGGACACACGTCGGGGCAATTGATGAACCCGAAAAACAGCACGCTGTAGCGACCTCGCAGGCGTGCGAAGTCGAGACGGCCGCCATCGCTGGCTTCCAGATCGAAGTCTGTCAGCGAGCGCGGCGCTCCGTAGGCGAGCAGGCTTTGGAATTTCGGCGCTGCTCGATCAGCGTCACCGCCGCGCAAGCCGAGCCATAACCCGAACCCGGCGGCAACCGCCATTAGAACAATGATCCAGGGTAGTCGTGACATCGGTCGGAGAAAATCCAGAAAGGCCGGTGAGTATAACTTCTGCATCTGCCTATAATCAGCTTCGAGAGGCGCCCCATGACCAGTGAACTCAAGACCATCATCGATCACATCCGCTTTGGCGCCTCGCAGTTCAATGCGGCGGGCCTCAGCTTCGGGCACAGCTTCGACAATGCTTTGGACGAATCGACCCAGCTGGTGTTGCATGCGCTGCATCTGCCGCACGACCTGAGTCCGGTGTATGGCCAGTCACGTTTGACTGCAGATGAGAAGGCGGCGATCCATGCGCTGTTCGAGCAGCGCATCAGCCTGCGCAAGCCGGCGTGCTATCTGACTGGGGAAGCCTGGTTCGCTGGCTTGAGCTTCAAGGCAGACGAGCGCGCCTTGGTGCCGCGTTCGCCGATTGCCGAGTTGATCGAAGCAGATTTCGAGCCGTGGCGTGCTGGCCGGCCGATTGAGCGGGTGCTGGACTTGTGTACCGGTGGCGGCTGCATCGCGGTCGCGACCGCGCATCACCTGCCCGAAGCGCTGGTCGATGCCGTCGACATCAGCCAAGCGGCGCTGGCCTTGGCCGCAGAGAATGCGCAGCGTCTGCAGGTCGCCGATCGCGTGCGATTGATCGAGTCGGACTTGTTCGTGGCGCTCGAAGGTGAGCGTTATGACTTGATCGTCACCAATCCGCCTTATGTGACACGGGATGAAGTGGCTGCATTGCCGGATGAGTATCGTCATGAGCCCGAGAGCGGATTGATCGCCGGAGAAGATGGCCTGGATCTGGTATTGCGCATCCTGCGTGATGCTCCGGCCCACCTGACCGACAACGGTTTTTTGATCTGCGAAGTCGGTGAATCCGAGCGCGCGCTGATGCGCCTGTTGCCACAAGTGCCCTTCGTCTGGGTGGAGTTCAAGGTTGGTCAGATGGGCATATTTGTGATTGAGCGTGAAGATCTGCTGACTTGGCGCATCGAGATCGCGGCTTTGGCAGCTGCCGCTACCGGCGTCGTGTCGCGCGCGGCACTTGCACATCCCGGTGTGGCGGAGTGTGAATCGCCATGAGCCACAACCGCTTCGGTCATCTGCTGACGTTGACCACTTTCGGCGAAAGTCACGGACCCGCGATCGGCTGTGTGCTCGACGGGGTACCGCCGGGCATCGAAATCAGCGAAGAAGAGTTCGCCCACGACCTTGAGCGGCGTGCCACCGGTCGTTCACGACACACCTCGCAGCGTCACGAAGAAGACCGGGTGGAAATCCTGTCGGGTGTATACCAAGGGCGCACCACCGGTACGGCACTGACGCTATTGATCCGCAACACCGATGCACGCAGCAAGGACTACGACAATATCTCGCAACAGTTCCGTCCCGGACATGCGGATTACACCTACTGGGCCAAATACGGAATTCGCGACCCACGTGGCGGCGGTCGTTCCAGCGCGCGCGAGACGACAATGCGCGTTGCCGCCGCAGTGATCGCGAAAAAATGGCTGGCCGAGCGTTACGCCATTGAAGTGCGCGGTTATTTGGCGCAACTCGGTCCACTCAAACCGCGTGCGTTCGACTGGGCAGCGGTCGAGCAGAATCCGTTTTTCTGGCCAGATGCCGCGATGGTGCCGGAGCTTGAGGACTACATGGATGCGTTGCGCAAATCCGGTGACTCCATCGGCGCGCGTGTTGATGTCGTGGCTCAAAACGTGCCGCCGGGCTGGGGCGCGCCGATCTACGGCAAGTTGGATGCCGATCTGGCCAGCGCGCTGATGAGCATCAATGCAGTCAAGGGTGTCGAGATCGGTACCGGTTTCGCCAGCGTTGAGCAGAAGGGTACCGAGCATCGCGACCTGATCGATCCCAGCGGATTTTGCAGCAATCATGCCGGTGGCATTCTTGGCGGTATTTCCAGCGGTCAGAATATTCGCGTCAGCATCGCGATCAAACCGACCTCAAGCCTGCGTTTGCCTGGCGCTACCGTGGACGTGAGTGGCGCCGCTGTCGAGCTGGTGACCAAGGGCCGCCACGATCCCTGCGTCGGCATCCGCGCCACTCCGATCGCGGAGGCGATGGTGGCTCTGGTCCTGATGGACCACGCACTTCGCCATCGTGCGCAATGCGCTGATGTCGGTGAAGTGACACCTCGAATTTCTGCTGGTAAAGATATTCTCTAAAATCAGGAAGAACGCTGGCCCTGCGCGGAGCCGCTCACCATGGCTGAGGTCGAGTCCCGCTACCTTTCATAGTGCGGGAATCGGCACTACGCACCATGAAAGGTAGGAATTGCGCGGGCTTCATGACCTCTCCCAGCCCCGCCGGAACTTCGGGTAGGGAGTAAAGTTTCCGGCGAAGTTTTGTCTGTCACGCTAAACCTTCCAATCACTAACGTTCCAACCAATTCCAAGGACTGTTCCGTCGATGAGCAAGAAAGACAGTTATAAAGTTGCGGTCGTCGGCGCGACCGGCGCGGTCGGCGAAGTGATGTTTTCGATTCTCGACAGCCGCAAATTTCCGGCATCCGAAGTGGTAGCGCTGGCCAGCGAGCGCTCAGCTGGAAGCAAGGTCAAGTTTGGTGGGCGCAATCTGACGGTGCAGAATCTCGACACCTTTGATTTTGCCGGAACCGACATTGCGCTGTTTTCTGCGGGTGGCAGCGTGTCGGCAGTACATGCGCCGCGCGCTGCAGCGGCGGGCAGCGTAGTGATCGACAACACCTCGCAGTTTCGCTATGACGACGAAATTCCGTTGGTGGTGAGCGAGGTCAATCCGCATGCGATCGCGCGCTACACCCAGCGCGGAATCATCGCCAATCCCAATTGCTCGACGATGCAGATGTTGGTGGCATTGGCGCCAATACAACGAGCGGTCGGCATCGAGCGCATCAACGTTGCCACCTATCAATCGGTATCCGGCGCGGGGCGCTCCGGACTCGAGGAGCTGGCCAAGCAGACGGCACAGCTGCTGAACTTTCAACCGCTGAAGATCGAGAAATTCAGCACACAGATTGCCTTCAATCTGATCCCCCACATCGATGACTTCATGGACAATGGCTATACCAAAGAAGAAATGAAGATGGTCTGGGAGACCCAGAAGATTTTCGAGGATCCGTCAATAAAGGTGAACCCGACCGCCGTACGCGTGCCGGTTTTCTACGGGCATGCCGAAGCGGTGCACATCGAAACGCGGACCAGGATCACTGCGGCCGAGGCCCGCGCCCTCCTGCTGGTCGCGCCAGGGGTCGAAGTGGTTGACGAGCGCAAAGCCGGGGGCTACCCGACGCCAGCGACGCATGCGGCTGGCAAGGATCCCGTCTACGTCGGGCGCATCCGCGACGATCTATCGCATCCGCGTGGTCTCAATCTGTGGGTGGTTTCCGACAATATTCGCAAGGGCGCGGCGCTGAACGCAGTGCAGATTGCCGAGTTGTTGATTCGCGAGTACCTGTAGCGCAAGCAGCCCATTGCTGCGGCGCAGCACGCGGCGCCGCGCTGGATCGCGCGAGGCTCCGTGGTCTGAACCGAGAAATCCAATCTTCCCCTACACTTAGGAGCGTGTTATAAGCTCGTTTCTAAGTTCGGTGCGAAATCGCCCGGATTCTTCAACGCTAATCATCGGGGCTGAGCATGAACCGACAGTTGCCACACAGACTCCTACCTATTCCGCTTGCCATCGCGCTGACTGTGGGCAGTACCGCCGCGCAGGCTCTGGGTCTGGGCGGGATCACCGTTAAGTCTGAGTTGAACGAGCCGCTGCGTGCCGAGATTCCGGTATTCGTCGCGGGTCCCGATGAGGCCAAGACGCTCCAGGCGGGCATGGCCGCGGCCGAAGAATTTGCGCGTGTTGGCCTGAGCATAGGCAGCATGTCGGTACCGATCGCGTTCGAGATCGTGCGCAATGCGCGCGGTGAACCGGTGATCGAAGTAACCAGCGAACAGCCTGTCCGCGAACCTTTCCTGTCGTTCATCCTCGAAGTGAATTGGGCCAACGGCAAGCTGCTGCGCGAATATTCAATCCTGCTCGATCCTCCGATATCTGCGCCCGCGGTGATCGGTAGTCTGGCCGCGGTCGAGCGACTGCCGGAACAAGAGTCGATGCCGGCCGAACCGCTCGAACCGGTTGCAGAAGCGCAGATCGACCCCACGGTCGAGCCTGCTACGGAACCGGTGGCAGAGCCCGTGCCCGCCGAGCCAGTGCCTGACTATTTGGCGCAACAACCCGAAGATCCAATGGCCGATGCAAGCGCTGAAAGCGCTGAAGTGACTCCAGCGGAAGCCGAAGCAGAACCCGCCGAATCGACTCCAGCGCCGACGGAAGCTGAGCCCGATCCGGTGGCGATTGACCCTACGGAATCGGAACCTGTTGCTGAAAGCACGCAGCCCGCCGAGCCCATTGATTCGGAGCAGCCTATGTCCTCCACGCTTGTTGCCAGCGAGTATGGCCCGGTCGCCAGTGGTGAAACCCTTTGGGAAATCGCAACGACCACTCGACCCAATGAGGCGGTCACGCTCAATCAGATGATGCTGGCGCTGTTGCGCGCGAATCCTGATGCCTTCTATCGGGAAAACGTCAACACGCTGAAACGTGGCGCCATCTTGCGCATTCCGGGTCCCGGCGAGATTGAGGCAACGCGCGCCGCACAGGCGGCAGCGGAAGTGCTCAATCAGAATCGTAGCTGGATCGAATCCACGCGACCGACGATGGTAGCTGATGCTTCTTCGTCATCAACCTTTGCGCCCGGATCGAGTTCCACGTCGGGATCTGCAGCTTCTTCGCGACTGGAACTGGTGCCGCCTTCTTCCGGCGGCATGAGCGGTAGCGATCGACCTGGCACTTCCGGTGGCACCGCCAACGCGGCATCTATCGCCGAGCTCGCGCGCACCAAGGAAGCGTTGAACAGCAGTCAGAGCGAAGCCCGCGATTTACGTGACCGCGTCAAAGAGCTGGAAGGATTGTCGAGCAAATCCGAGAGGCTGATCCAGCTCAAAGACACCGACCTTAAAGCACTGCAGGATCGGCTCGCCGCGGCAGAAAAGCGCGCGATCGACTCGGCAGCGGCGTT
Organism: Pseudomonadota bacterium; assembly: GCA_034440555.1. Classification (GTDB taxonomy): domain Bacteria; phylum Pseudomonadota; class Gammaproteobacteria; order Xanthomonadales; family Ahniellaceae; genus 0-14-3-00-62-12. The sequence goes on along the minus strand of JAWXCG010000137.1, from coordinate 1,406 downwards.
GGCTGCAGCACAGGGCGATGTGGAGACTGCGCGCCGTCTTGCGGATGAATCTGCGGTAAAAGCAGCTGAGACGCAACGAATGGCGGATCAGCGTGCTGCGGATGCAGCGATCGCTGCGGCCGCTGCGGCGCTGCCCGCACCGGTGGTGACTGATTCCATTCCCCCCACATCAACGGATACCGGCGTTGCCGCGCCGGCGACGGATGCAATGACCGGTGCCGAGCCGCTGGACACAACTGCGCTCACCCCGATCGATGACATCCCGGCAACGGACGACTCAATTACTGATCCGACCACCACCAGTACCCCAGGCGAGTCCGCCGAAGTGGTACCGCTGGCAGAGGCCGAACCCGTTGATACCACGCCGCCGCCGGCCGTCACGAGTGAAGAAGCGGCTACTCCGTGGTACAAAAATCTGTACATTCTGGGTGGCGGTGGTCTGCTGACTGCAGCGTTCCTCGCTTTGCTGGGTCTGCGATCGCGCAACAAGCGCAAGTCCGAGGAGAATTTGGCCGAGCCACGCAGTTCGATCGCACATAATTTTGCCGGCGGTGCTGCCGGTAGAGGCGCAATGGCGAGCAGCGATTCCGTCGAAACCGATTTACTCAATGCGCTCGCACTCGATCCGACCGATCTGAATGCGCACCTGAACGTGTTGGAATACTTCTACACGCGCCGCGATCCGGACAAATTTGAAGCTGCGGCCGAAGCCATGCACGCCCAGGTTACCGATCCCAATGCTGCGGAGTGGCAGGGGGCCTTGTTGATGGGAGCAGACATCTGCCCGACGCATCCCTTGTTCTCCGGCATAGATGACGACATGGGCGCAACCAACAATTTGCGCGATCCATTTGCATCGGGTGACTTCGACTTGCATCAACCGGCCAAGCCCGCTCCGCCCAGTTTCGCCTCGCCCAATTACGGCGCAACCAATACTGGTTTTGGTCGGCGCGATACTCCGACGCCCACCGCAACGCCTGCAGTGCCAGCGGAATCGTTCGATTTTGATCTCGTTGTGGACCACAAAGCCGCCGCGAGTAATGCGAACGATGAGCTTTCGTTTGATTTCGATCTCGACATGGATGCAGCGCCAACGAAATCATCGGCAAAGCTCGATGTGCCCTCGCTGGAAATTCCGAATCTTGACTTCGCCAACGCACCGCGGGGCACGACCACAGAAACCACGCAGCAGATGACTGCACTCGCACCTGATTTCATGGGTGATGATGCTGTTGGTACGAAGATCGATCTGGCCCGCGCCTATCTGGACATGGGCGACAGCGATGGCGCACGCAGCATGCTTGAAGAAGTGCTGATCGAAGGCAATCTCAGCCAGCGCGAAGAAGCACAGAAATTGCTCAAAGAAATTCGTTGATCCGATTGTGGTGGGGCAAAAGGGGCCGGCA
>JAWXCG010000136.1:0-7897 GCA_034440555.1 Pseudomonadota bacterium | reverse complement strand
GCTCTGCGACTTGCGCTATGGGCCTGGGCGCATTGGCTTGCTGCGCGACCTTGCTCATCTTCGTCTCGATCGCCGCAGGCTCTGCCGGCGCCGCGGCGCGATCGGCGAGTTTGCCGCGGAACCCTTCCAGAGCGCCCTGCGCATCGCTCGCGCGTTGTTCGGCTCGGCGCAGGCGCGCGGTCAGTTTACGCATGATGCGGATCGCTATCTCAACATTGCTGGAAAGCACTGCGGAGAACGCTGCGCGATCTATTTTCAGTAGACGCGTCGACTGGGTTGCGATTGCCGTCGCAAAACGGGGCTGGTCTTCAAGCACCGCCATCTCGCCGAAAAAATCTCCGGCTTCCAACGTGGCAAGCGGCGTCTTGCCGCGATCGATGCGCAGGATGTCGATGCTGCCGCTCTCAATGATGTACATCTCCGAGCCCGGATCGCCCTCGCGGAAGACGGTTTGCCCCGCGGAAACTTCCAAAAATATGTCGCCCGATTGCGTCTTGCCAGCGCCAATTGTCATGCCCGCTCCGATCCAGTGACATTCCGATGATGGATTATGCGAAGCGCAGCGCATAGCAGCAACTGCAACCGGTCACGCTTCAAGGATGGCGCTCGAGGATCTGAGCTCGCGGTTCAGGCACTCCGGGCGCGATGTAATAAGCTTTGAGCATGCAACATCTCTCCCGCTCCTATCGGTTACAGCGCTTCAACTGCATCGCGGTCTCGGCGCTTTTGGGGTTGGCCGGGGTTGTGTACGCCGCCTGCCCGGCAACGCCGGTTACCGCGCCCCTCGGGACTTTTCGAACGTTGAGCGTTGCCATTCCCGGATTCGAGAACGATCCCACTTACGGCGACAAGGCAGCATTCGTCTACGTGCCATCCAGCTACCAGCGGACCCAGCCGATGCCGCTGTTCATTGTTCTACACGGGACTGCCGGCAGCCCGACTGCGGCGATTGGTCAAGCCAGTATATTCCGCGGTTTGTGGGCCGGTGTGGCCGAGGCGGGCGGCTTCATCGTGGCGGCGCCGGCGGCTTCTGGAACCGTTGGTGGCTGGATCGCACCAATCAACGAGACGGACACGCCGTCCGACTACGATGTGGTCTGGGCCCTCATTCAACGCCTGACGCGCGAATACAACGTGGACCCCGCGCGCCGTTACCTGTGGGGTTTCTCAAGCGGCGGCCATGTCACTCTGGACATCGCGCTCGCCAGCGTTCACCGTCAGCTCAACAGTGAATTCTTCGCCGGCTTTGGCCTCAGTGCTGGCGTCAGCGCGGGGCTTGCCTGCGCCGGCCTCAACGCGGCGCTGTGCAATTCCGAGGTGTTTGGCAAGGGGACCAGCAAGCGGCCGATCGACGTGCGCATCGGCCAAAGCGATCCATTGTGGCCGCGCGCACTGGAAGATCGTCCGAGATTCTTGGCCAACGGCTGGTTGGAGGGTGTGACTTTTTTCTGGCATCCCTTTGTCGGAGTACACGAGGTGCCGGGCGACCAGCCGATGCAAATATGGAACAATCTCTGCAGCTTTCGCAATCGCGCCGTCGAAGTGCCCGTGATCACTGCCCCAACGCAACCCCGGCGCATTGATTCGCAAGCGAATCCCCGTTCCAAACCGACTGTGGTGAGCACTCCCGCGCGGGCGAATCCGGGCTTGCGGCCTCGAGACTGAAAACGCTAGACTCTCGCGGCTTTGTTGAACCGCTTTGGCTGTACCCGTGTGCCCATAAATTTGTTTGTAATTTTTGTCGTTTGTAATTTTTGTCGTTGTCGCTTCAGACGACTCGCTGGCCTTCCGGCTGCGGACCAACGGAAGTCTTCCCCGTGCAGAACTCCGTCGCCTCCGGAAAGCAAACCGCGCGCCGCACCGTGCTTGCACAGTGCCTGGCTGCTGGCATCGCTGCGCTGCTGGGTCTGCTCCATGACCCGGAATCTGCGCTCTCTGCCCTGGTTGGCGGTCTGATTGTTGCGAGCGGTAGCGCAATATTCGCGTGGCGGCTGTTCATCCATGGCATCGCCCCCGCCCGAACCCTGTTGAACTCGGCCTACGCAGCCGAGCTTCTGAAATGGGTCTGGATGGTGGCCTTGTTGTACGCAGCGATCGCACTCTGGCGCCTCACGGCGCTGGCGCTGATCCTGGGGATGCTCGCAGCCCATGTTGGCTTCTATTTCGCACTGATCAAACCCTTGGATAACCGCAGGTAACCCGATGTCGGCAGAACAGCACGCGCCCGAGAACATGACCGGCTACATCAAGCATCACTTGCATCACTTGCAGGTCAATGCCGATGACGGTTTCTGGGCGGTCAACATCGACAGTGTGCTGTTCAAATTGGCGCTGGCCCTATTGTTCGTATTTGTGTTCCTGCGTGTCGCTCGCCGTGCCACATCCGGAGTTCCAGGCAAGCTGCAATGTGCAGTAGAAATGATCGTCGAAATGGTCGATGACCTGGTCAAATCAACTTTCCACGGACACAGCAAACTGATCGGACCGCTGGCCATCACCATCTTCGGTCTGGTGTTCCTGATGAACTTCATGGACATGCTCCCGGTCGATTTGCTGCCCTGGGCGGCGCAGCATGCCGGGGTGCCGTACCTGCGTGTGGTGCCGACTGCAGATCCGAACACGACGTTCGGCATGGCCATCACTGTGTTCCTGCTCATTCAGTGGGTCGGCATCAGCCACAAGGGATTCGGCAAGTTCTTCGGCGAGTTCTTTACCGCCCCGTTTCATGCCGAAAGCACTGTCATGAAGGTTCCGCTCGGCATCGCCAATTTGCTGCTGCGTCTAATCGAAGAGGCAGTGCGCCCGGTGTCACTGGCGCTGCGACTGTTCGGCAACATGTACGCCGGTGAGCTGATCTTTATTCTGATTGCGGTGATGACCCTGGGCGCTGGCCTCAATGAGCTGACTACCTGGTTGCTTGGTCCGGTGCAGCTGTTCTCGGGTTTCCTGTGGACCGCGTTTCATGTGCTGATCATCACGCTGCAAGCCTTTATCTTCATGATGCTGACCATCGTCTACTTGAGCATGGCGGCTGAGCACCATTGATCAGCGCGCGGGCCAGACTCGCTTCAAGCTGCGCGCACGATTTCGCTGCAATCGGCTTTGTTTCGACGTTCGTTTTTTCTATCTGCTGAATTTTCTCAACTACTTTTACTGGTTTCAATCGGGAGTTGCAAAATGGAAAATATCAATTTGATCGCTGACGTCATGGGCATGACCCTGATCGCTGTGAGCCTGCTGATCGGCCTCGGCGCGCTCGGCACTGGCATCGGCTTCGCCCTGCTCGGTGGCAAGTTTCTCGAAGGCGCTTCGCGTCAGCCGGAGCTTGCTCCGATGCTGCAGACCAAGATGTTCATTGTCGCTGGCTTGCTCGACGCAGTGCCGATGATCGGCGTCGCTATCGCTCTGCTGCTGATCTTCGCCAATCCGTTCCTCAACGCTCTGGGCATGCAGTAATTCCCCAGTCGTGACCGCGTGGCGGCCGCGCGCCGCCATCAAGGAGTGAACCGATGAGTATCAATATTACGCTCGTCATCCAAGGCTTGGCATTCTTTGCCGTGGCTTGGTTGGTGATGAAGTTTGGCTGGCCCAACATGATTGCCGCGATCGAAGAGCGCCAAAAGAAAATCGCCGAAGGTCTGGCTGCTGCCGATCGCGCCAAAGCTGAACTCGCTGCCGCAGACAACCAGGCTGCGGAAGAAGTGAGAGCTGCGCGCATCAAGGCGGCCGAGATCCTGGACAAGGCCAATCATCAAGCCAATGCAGCGATCGAGAAAGGCAAGTCGGATGCCATCGCCGAGGGCAACCGGCAGCTCGCTACCGCGCGCGCCGAAATCGACAGCCTGTCGCACCGTGCCAAGGAAGAGCTGCGCAAGCAGGTTGGGCAACTTGCCATCGCTGGCGCTGAGAAGATCCTCAAGCGCGAAATCGATGCCAAGGCCCACACCGCGCTGCTTGACCAGCTGGCCAGCGAGATCTGACATGGCCAGTGTGCAGACGCTCGCCCGTCCCTACGCCCGCGCCGCGTTCGAGCTCGCCAAGAGCGCGAATACGCTCGCGGAGTGGTCGCAGAAGCTTGGCTTCTCAGCGCACATCACTGAGGTGCCGGAAGTGAAAGCGTTGATCGGCAACCCGAGGTTGAGCGCCGCAGAGCTGACCCAGCTGGTGATGCCGGAGGGTGAATTGACTGAGAGCGCTTACTCGCGCTTCGTTGGTCAAGTCGCCAGCAATCGTCGCCTGCCGGCGCTGCCGGAGATCGCGCAACAGTTTGATGCGCTCAAGCGAGACGACGAGCGCGTGCTCAAGGTCGTAGCGCGCACCGCCGTGCCACTGGCCGCCGCGCAAACGGATTCGCTGAAGGCGGCGCTCAAGAAGCGTTTCTCGCGCGATATCGAACTCGACAACGTGATCGACGCCACTGTGATTGGTGGCGCCGTGATCGACGCCGGTGGCGTGGTCATCGATGGCTCGGTTGCTGGTCGCCTTAAAGCACTGGAATCTGCACTTACACATTGAACGAACGTCGGTCGGGCCAGCTTTCAACCGCTGAGCCGGCCATGTCCGACCTACATTGTCATTACATCCGATGCACCCATCGCATCACCGAGGCCCACCATGCAAAGCACGCTCAACCCCTCAGAAATCAGTGAGCTGATCAAGAACCGCATTGCCGCGTTCAAGGTCAATTCCTCTGCTCGCAACGAAGGCACCATTACTTCGGTTGCCGACGGCATCGTGCGCGTGCACGGCCTGGCCGATGCAATGCAGGGCGAAATGATCGAGATGCCCGGCAACACGTTTGCACTCGCCCTGAACCTGGAGCGCGACTCAGTCGGCGCCGTGGTGTTGGGCGCTTACGAGCACCTGCGTGAAGGCGACTCGGTGAAGACCACCGGCCGCATCCTGGAAGTGCCCACCGGTCCGGAATTGCTCGGTCGCGTGGTCAACGCACTCGGCGCCCCGATCGATGGCAAAGGCCCGATCAACGCCAAGCAGACTGCGCCGGTAGAACGTGTTGCACCGGGCGTGATCTGGCGCAAGTCGGTCGATCAGCCGGTACAGACCGGGTACAAATCGGTTGACGCGATGATTCCAATTGGCCGCGGCCAACGCGAGCTGATCATCGGCGATCGTCAAACCGGAAAGACCGCACTGGCCATCGACGCAATCATCAATCAGCGCGGCACTGGCATCAAGTGCGTGTACGTGGCGATTGGTCAAAAGGCTTCGTCTGTCGCCAATGTGGTGCGCAAGCTCGAACAGCACGGCGCGATGGCACACACGATTGTTGTGGCCGCCACTGCGTCCGAGTCGGCCGCGATGCAGTACATCAGCCCCTACTCGGGCTGCACCATGGGCGAATATTTTCTGGAGCGGGGCGAGGACGCGCTGATTGTCTACGACGATTTGTCCAAGCAGGCGGTGGCCTACCGCCAGATTTCGCTGCTGCTCAAACGTCCGCCAGGCCGAGAAGCCTATCCGGGCGATGTGTTTTATTTGCATTCGCGTCTGCTCGAGCGCGCCGCGCGTGTATCCGTCGAGTACGTCGAGAAAGCCACCAATGGTGCCGTCAAGGGCAAGACCGGTTCGCTCACCGCGCTGCCGATCATCGAAACCCAGGCGGGCGACGTTTCCGCGTTCGTGCCGACCAACGTCATTTCCATCACCGACGGCCAGATCTTCCTGGAAACCGACCTGTTCAACGCGGGTATTCGTCCGGCAGTCAACCCCGGCATCTCGGTTTCACGCGTGGGTGGTGCGGCGCAGACCAAGATCATCAAGAAGCTGTCCGGCGGCGTGAAGCTTGCCCTTGCCCAATACCGCGAATTGGCTGCGTTTGCGCAGTTCGCCTCGGACCTGGACGAAACCACGCGCAAACAGCTTGAGCGTGGTCAGCGCGTCACCGAGCTGATGAAGCAAAACCAGTACGCGCCGCTGTCGATTGCCAACATGGCGTTGTCCATTTACGCCGCCAACGAGGGTTACCTCGACGACCTGCCGTTGAACAAGATCCTCGCGTTCGAGGCCGGCCTGCATGCGTTCATGGCGCAGAACCAGAAAACGCTGATGGACGAAATCGTGCAGAGCGGCAACTGGGACGACAAGATTGAGTCGGTATTCAAGTCTTCAATCATCGAGTTCAAGAAAACCGGAAGCTGGTAAATGCACCGCGGGCACTGGCCCGCAGTGCGGCGTGAATCCATGTGGCGGACCCACGTTCGCCCAACGCATCAAGGCTGGAAATGGCAGGCACCAAAGAAATCCGTACCAAGATCAAGAGTGTGCAGAACACCCGCAAGGTGACGCGCGCGCTCGAAATGGTTTCGGCCAGCAAGATCCGCAAGGCGCAAGACAAGATGAAGGCTTCGCGCCCGTATTCGCGTCTGATGCGCCAGGTGATCGGTCATGTGGCCAAGGCCAATACCGAATACAAGCACCCGTTTCTGGTCGAGCGCGCCGACATCAAGCGTGTCGGCTATGTGGTGATCTCGACTGACCGTGGCCTCTGCGGCGGTCTGAATTCGACCTTGTTCCGCAAGCTGCTCGCTGAAATCCGCGAGTGGCAAGGCAAGAACGTCGAAGTCGATATCGTCGCCATCGGACAGAAGGCTGCCGCGTTCTTCAAACGTCTGAAGGTCAACCTGGTCGGCAGCGTCACGCACCTTGGCGAAAAGCCGCAGGTATCGCAGTTGATCGGCGTGATGAAGGTCATGCTGGACGCCTACAGTGACGGCCGCGTTGATCGTGTGTACCTGTGCTACAACGATTTCGTCAACACGATGACGCAGAAGGCGAGCACCGACCCGCTGTTGCCGCTACCGGCATCAGACTCGCTCGAAGCCAGCCATGACTGGGACTACATCTACGAACCGAGTGCACAGGTGGTGCTTGACGATGTGTTGACGCGCTACGTCGAGTCGCTGGTTTATCAGGGCGTGCTGGAAAACCTGGCGTCGGAGCATGCTGCGCGCATGGTTGCAATGAAGTCGGCATCAGACAACGCCACAGATTTGATCGGATCGCTGCAGCTGGTCTACAACAAGGCGCGCCAGGCAGCGATCACGCAAGAGATTTCAGAAATTGTCGGCGGAGCCGCAGCCGTTTAGTTTTTTGTATGTCGGAGCGGAATGTGGGAGCGGCGTGCGCCGCGATTGTTCGATCTAGCGCAACAGCAAGCAATCGCGGCGCACGCCGCTCCCACATTTCGCGCCATTACCAACCAAAGTTTCGCATTCGGAGTAGACAACATGAGCCAGGGCAAACTCGTTCAGATCATCGGCGCCGTCGTCGACGTGGAATTTTCACGCGCCGAAGTGCCCAGGGTGTATGACGCATTGAAGGTCGAAGGCACCGCCATCACGCTCGAAGTCCAGCAACAGCTGGGCGACGGCATTGTGCGCACCATTGCGCTCGGCTCCACCGACGGCCTGCGCCGAAACCTGATGGCGACCAACACCGGCAAGGGCATTTCGGTACCTGTCGGCACCAAGACGCTTGGCCGCATCATGGACGTGCTCGGCAATCCGATCGACGAGGCCGGTCCGATCGGCGAGTCAGAGCGCTGGGAAATCCATCGCGACGCGCCCGCTTACGCCGACCAGGCTGCTGCCAACGATTTGCTGGAAACCGGTATCAAGGTGATCGACCTGATGTGTCCCTTTGCCAAGGGCGGCAAGGTCGGGTTGTTCGGTGGTGCCGGCGTCGGCAAGACCGTCAACATGATGGAGCTGATCAACAACATCGCCAAGGCGCACGCGGGCCTGTCGGTGTTTGCCGGCGTCGGTGAGCGCACCCGTGAGGGCAACGACTTTTATCACGAGATGAAAGATTCCAACGTGCTCGACAAGGTCGCGATGGTTTACGGTCAGATGAATGAGCCGCCGGGCAACCGCCTGCG
>JAWXCG010000135.1:0-37777 GCA_034440555.1 Pseudomonadota bacterium | reverse complement strand
CGGGCATGGGTTTGTCGGGCATGAGCTTGCCGATTTTGGCGCTTGAAGAGCGAGTCTGACTCAATATCGCTCGCGATAGGTCTGCACTGAAAGCCCCGAAATGGCTGCCTCCACAGGTCGAGGGGCAGCGGGCGGCGGCCGGCTCTAGGACAGCGGCGACCAGCCGAGAAAGTCGTAGACACCGCGTTGCTCGATCAAGGCGAAGCCCAGTCGCTGATACAGACGCTGCGCCGGATTGGTCGGTTCCACATGCAGGGTAATCCCGATACCGCGCGCTGCGCCCTGCGCCTGCAGCGCTTCAATCAGGCAGTGCCCGATGCCGCGGCCACGAAAACGCGGCAACAGGGCGATGTCCATCAACCGGATTTCGGTGGAACCAGCACGCAGATAGATTCTGCCGATTAATTCTCGTGCCGCCGCTGCAGGATCGTGCCATTGCGCATCGGCAGATTCCGTTTGCGCGCGATCGGTCACGATCAACAGCATTTCCGCGCCGGCGTAATGCTTCAAGTAGTGCTCATGCTGCAAGCGGCCCTGCTGATCGAGAAACGCGCGCTTGGCGGGTTCCGGCCAATCCACCGGCGCCAGTTCTTCCCAGCGCGTATCCGTGTACAGCGCCACCACGAAGTCGAGATCGGCTTCGCTTTCGGCACGCAGACCAATGTCCGGGTGTTGCAGGGACAGCGCCTCACCAAGCTCAGGCGCCAGCGCAGTCTCTGCCGAACCCATCAGGTCACGGGGCTGATACTGAAGACCATGTAGGTCTGATCGTAGCGACTGGCAAGCCAGCCGGCATCATCGAGCCGTTGGTTCGGGCGCAGCGGTGACACCACGACGCCCATGCCGGTGCGATCGACATCGAGCACATACAGTCCGCTCTGTGCCGATACATACGGCGATTCAACACCCGCGAGACAGCTGTTGTTGGTCGAGCCGGTACTCGATGGCCGCCCGGCCCGGCACATCTCGACGCGAAAGCCGGCGAGTGCACGCTGATCCATCGCGAAGCCGAACAACCGGCTTTGCGGCGATACCGCGCCGGCGCTGAATGATGCGATGCGGTAAGGCAATAGCTTGCCGCCAGCATCGCAGAGCGCGTCGATATTCACCGAAGCAGCGCTACTGGAAAACTGAAGGGCCTTCATATCGAGCCGGAACATCTGCGACGAACCGCCACGCTTTGCTGTGTAGGTTTCGTGCGAAACAAGGCTTTGCGCGACAGTATCAGCAGACAACGACAACAAGGCCGGCATTGCGGCCAGGGCACTGAGGCCCATCACTACTTCACGACGTTTCATGACACCCCCCGGTGTGTTGAAACGGAATGTACTTTGTTCGCGTGTTTTTCGCACCACCCCGCCACCGATCGGCGGACGATCGGTTTTATCGGGTCTATCGGTGGATAGCGGTTGGATGGGTGGATGGTGCGCGCGGTGGGAGACCAAACAATCGGCTCATACCGCGGCCTAGTGCGGTTCAAGTCTGCGCATGAAGGTGCCGGCGACAACACGGCCGCACCGTCAGCGCTGGAAACGCCGACGGTACGGTTGGGAAACGCAACAATCGTTCACGCCCGCATCGCGTGAAGATCAACTGCGTGGCGGGAACACGCCCTGCAAAGCGATGCAGAAGTAAAAGGTCAGGTACGGCATCATGTTGTTGTGCGGTTGATCGCCACCGGCAGGTGCAATCGCGCTGGCGTTCATCTGAACTAGATTTGCCGTGGTAACTGTCTGATAAAGCGTTCCGTTGACCGAAGTGGCTACTGTCACTCCACCGGCGGTCAAAGTGCCCTGCGTTCCGTCTTCGGTTGTGGTCTGAAAGGCATGCGTGTGCGACGGGATTTCGGATTCGAGCAAACTCACCGTCTCGCTGCCGCCGGTTTCGCCGAGGTCGTGCAGACTCAGCCCCGGGCCTTGGCCTGGGTGCATCGGCGCCCGCCCCTGTAGGTCGGGCAGAGCGAAGTTGCTCTTTCCGTTGCCGCCATACGTGGTGCCCAACAAAGAAAACAATGCAGTGTTTTGCGACAAAGGCAGCAACTGCCCGTCGCACCATGCCCAGCCCCTGGGCGCAAAATTGAATGGAAAAATACGAATCTCTGCAACAAATGGGTCCGCCATGACGAAGCTCCTCAAGAATTCCTGGTCACTACCGGAGCGTGCTCCGGCTGCGCTTGTTCATCGACTGCCTAAGCCAAGGCTTCAGCTCGGCGATGGGAAAATACCAAACAGGCTGATGATGAAATCGACGCAAAGATAGGGCTGGAAGTTGGTGTGCGGCTGACTGCCGCCCACGGGCGACACTGAGTTGGCTGCCATCGCTGCGTTGGCGGTCTCGACCGCATAGAGCTGGATGACCGTTGAAGATGCCAGCAGCGCATTATTTGGATTGACCTGACTGCCATTGACCGCACTGCCCAACGCTGCGTGACTGTGCGCTGGAATCTGGCTGACTGTCAGAGTGACCTCTTCCGCGCCGCCGGTTTCCGCGAGGATGAAGCTATTGCCTTGATGCATCGGCAGTCGTCCTCGCAGATCCGGTAGGGCAAAGGTCGACTGCCCGTCGCCGCCGTAGGTCGTGCCAATCAACTGAAACAGTGTCTCGTTTTCGGAAATGGGCAGCAGCTGCCCTTCGCAAAACATCCATCCTGCAGGGGCGAAGTTTCCGGCAAACATACGGATTTCACCGACATAGGGTTGTGCCATGACTGTTTCCTTAGTTCGGTGAAGGGAAGATGCCCTGAAGGGCGATGCAGAAACTGATGATGAGGAAGGGCTGCATATTCAGATGCGCCTGACTGCCGCCGACATTGCTGATGGTGGCCGGGTTGAGCGCTGTTAACGACTGCGGCGGCGCGTAAGCGTTGCCCGGATCCTGAGCAAACATATGGCCAACGGTACCGAAGCGCGGATTGGTGGAGTTTCCGACGCTGTTCGATGCCGACAGCACATGGGCATGCGTGGGGATCTCGGCAATGGAGAGCGTATGCGCCTGCTCGCCACCGCGCTCGCCGAGTGTGTGGCCGCTGCCCACGTGGATCGGGGCGCGGCCGCGCAAATCCGGGAGCGCGAAATTCACCCGGCCGTCGCCACCGAAGGTGGTGCCGAGCAAAGAGAACAGCGCTTGATTCTGATTGATGGGCAACAGCTGCCCATTGCACAGAGCCCAGCCCTTCGGCGCGAACACGAAGCTCATCATCCTGATTTCTGAAAGAAACGGCTCAGCCATCTCACACCCCTCTTGTTGATGGAACACGCCAATGAGAAACCATGCGACTGCTGTGCCGCAGTCGCATCACCACACAAACCTGACTCACTTCAACAACGCAACTCAGTTGCTCGGCTGCGGGCAAGCAGCCGAATTGAAAGTCGGCGTACCACCCACACTGACAAACGCAGGGTTGTTGAAACCATTGGCATCGTCGAGCTCGTTGGCAGCGGCGCCGGCGGTCGCCGCCGCCTGCACCACATTGAACACCGACGGCGCGCTGCTGGCGCTCTGGCGCACGCGGATACGCTCAAGGTTACCTGCTTGCCCGGCGATATTGCTGTTCATCGTATTGCTGCGGATGTCGGTGCAGACGGTTCCGGCATTGCCACCCGGGGGTAGGAAATCGTTTGCCTGCACCAGCACGGCGCGCCCGTTGATATCGCTGATGGTGTTGCCGGTAATGGTGACATTGGTCGCGCCGGTTCCCGCGAGCACGCTGATGCCATGGTTCACGTTGATGCCGGTGAAGTTCACCGACTCGCGCACGATGTTGTTGGTGATCGCGAGGTTGGCATTGATGCGGCCCTCGTTCTGAACCCGGATCGGGAATCCGATCGTTGCGCCGGAACCGACAACACCCAGCGTGCCAATGGTGTTGTTGCGGATACGGCCGTTGATGGTTTTAGTGAACGGCGGATTGGCGTCGGCGAAGACATTCACCGCGATGGCGCGGCTGCCAATAATCGTGTTGTTGTCGAAGTCGAAAACCATCTGGCCGCCGCCGGCGACGGACGCCTGCGGACCCACGTTGTTGGTGGTGAAGCTGGAACCGGAAATGTTGCAGGTCATCGTGCCCGCGGCACCGGAATGATCGCACTGCACGCCGGTGGCGGTCACAATGCCGCCGCCCGATATATCGGTGTTGCCGGTAAACGAGCCGCTGGTGACGTTCAGCGTCATCGTCGCCGTGCTACCGCCACTGACCAGGAAGTTAACCAAGTTGCCGTGATTGGGCTGGAAGCCATTGCTGGAAATCGCATTGCCAGACATCTGCAGATCAGTCAGCGTGCCCGTCGAATTGGTGAGCTGGACTTCGAGCTCGAAGTTGTTGGCAATGGTCGAGTTGATGATGCGGGTTGGGCGAGCTCCGGCAGCCGCAGTTCCGACCAGCTCGGCCAAATTGATACCGCTTTCATCGGTCGCAGCATTGTCGCCGTTTGCGGTGATGCTGACGCCGTTGAGGTCAAATCCGTTGACTGTTGAACCACCGATGCCGTCACCCAAGTTGCTGGTGATGTTCATGCCACTCAGGGTAAAGCGTTCGGTGCTGGTGAGCAGGATCGCGTCGCCGGAAGTATCACGTATCGTGCCGCCCGTTCCGGCTGTGCCGGTGCCAGTTACCGTCAATCCACTGTTGGTGCCGGTATTGTTCAACACGATGCCGTTGGCGGGATTGGTGTCGTCGCCATCCACATTGATGCTGCGGAAGGTCAAACCGCCCGCTGCAATCGTGCTGGCGTTGACATTGAGTGCCGTCCCGGTGCTGGTGGTGATGGTGTTCGGATTGCCGCCAGTCTGCACGCTGATGCCGGCTGCGCCGCCGGTTGCATTGAACCCGATGCCATTAGTCGTTGTGATACCGAGTCCGCCACCGGTGAAGTTGATGTTGGAGCCGGTATTGGTCGCCAACGTTACAGCGGCGTTGGCGCCGGTGTTCAGGGTCTTGGTCGTGCCCGACAAGGCGACTGTACCGCCGGTGTTGTTGGCGATGTTGATACCGGTGTGGGTGCCGCCGGTGCCGCTGAGGTTGCCCGAGAACGTGGTCGTGCCGCCAGTGCGTGCGGTGACTTCAATCAGACGCGCCGCCGCGGTGCTGGTGACGGTGCCAGCGTAAGTGACGTTGGCGGCACCCGCATTCAGGTCGAAGGCGATGCCGGTTGGCGTGCCGATGGCGCCGCCGTTCATCGTCAATGCGCCGGTCACGGTGTCGAGGTTGATGCCCTTGCCAGTGCTGCCAGTGGAGCTGACCGTGGTGAACGTGGCGCCGCCGACGAAGTTGGCCGTAGTCGCATCGAGCGCCGGTCCACTGGTTGCGGCGATGGTACTGGTGGCTCCGGTGATGGTTACCGGTGACGCATCGACACGCAGGCCAGTGCCGTTCGCGGTGGTGATGGCAACCGAACCGAAGTTGTGCACGGCAGCGGCATTGCTGGCGGTGACCACAATGCCGTTGCCAGCGCCGGTAATACCGACGACTGCACCACCTGTAAACGTCAGGCTGGTCGTCGCGGTCGAGTTGGTTACGTTGATGCCGACGCCCGTAATGCTGCCGATATTGACCTGGTTGGCAACCGACCAGGTGCCACCAACCGCGTCGAGTGCGACGCCGCCGACGGTGCTGGCGGTGACATCCAGATCGATGAAGTTGCCAGTGAGCGTACCGGTGGTGAGGCCGAGCGCGCGGCCATTGCCGTTGAGGGTAACTTCGTTGACGGTGAGCGTGCCAAAACCAGTGCCGCTGATATCGGTGCCGGTGGTGCCGCTGTCGGCGACGGTGAAGCCACGCAGGAAGTTGCCGCCAGCGGCGGGAACTGTGATGCAGTTGCCGCCGCAGCTGATCACAGGAGCCGTGGCGCTAAACACCGGGAACACCGATCCGAGTACCGGGACAATGCCCGTGTGGGTGGTGAGCAAACCACTCGATCCATCACCGATCAGGCGCTCGCCGGTTTCCAGTGTGATGGTGGCGGTGTAGTTGCCATCGGCCAGGAAGATAGGGTCGTTGGTGGTATCGACCGCCGCCGCTGCGGTGAGCGTCTGGAACGGGCGCGCCTGGTTGCCGATACCGCCAGCAGCGGCGGTGCCGTCAACAAACCAGGTCAGCTCGGTGTTGGCCAGCGTGAACACGACATTGGCGGTGTCGCCGCCAGTGACGGTGTAACAGAACGTGCGCGTGGTGTTGGCGACACCGGCGGGCGGCTCGTAGCTGTAGCTGCCATTGGCGTTGATGGTGAGTCTTCCGTTCGCGGCGCCGGCATCGAGCTGCGTGCCCGCCGTGGTGCCGGTGCAGACCCCCGCACCGAAGCCGAAGCTGGTGATGACTTCGGCACCGAGTATGTCATTGGCATCGACTTCGGTTGCGCCATTGGCGGTGGCGAAGGTCAGGTGTGGGGTGACGGCGAAGGCATCATCGTTGGCCACACCGGAGAAGCTGAAACTGGCGATGAAGTCGGCCGGCATATTGTCCGGCGGATCGCCGGCGTCGGCATCGGTGATGCCCGCAGCGCGCACGCTCAGTGTGCAGGTCTGGCCGGCGATGCTGTTGTCGAGCGGATCGAGCACGACGCTGGCAGCTGGGCTGACGGTAAGCACGGTAAAGTTGGCTGCGGTTGGTATCGGGCATTCCAGATCAAAGCTGGTGTTGGCCGCATTGGCCAGTGCGCTGAAGTTGACCGATTCGCTGAAGTTGACGGTGATGGTGCTGTTGGCAGCGACGCTAGTGGCGCCATTGGCAGGTAGCGTGGTCAGCACGCTGGGCGGCGCATCGGTGGTGAAAGTGCGCACCACGTTGGCCGCTGGGTTTTGCGGCGGATCGTTGGTGTCGGTATCGCCGATGCTGAGCGCGACCGCGGTGGCGGTGCACAATGTGCCGACCGGAAGATCCAGCGTCGGGTTGAAGGTCAGCGTGGTGGTGCCGCTGCCGCTGGTCGCACCGGCAATCACGCCGGCACAGTTCAGTGTGATCGCGCCGCCGAGGTCATCGACATTCTCGCTGAAGGTGAAGGTGACATTGGTATTGATCGCCACATTGGTGGCCAGATCAAGCGGCGTGCCGCCGGTAATGACCGGCGCGGCATCGGTGGCGAAGGTGCTGGTGAAGTTGACCGCCATGGTGTTGGGCGGATCGACCAGATCGCTATCGGTGATCTGGGCCGCGACCACCGTGACGGTACAGGTGACACCACCCGGCCAGGTGGTGGTCGGGGTCAGTGTGTAGGTCACAGCCGGGCTGGCGCTAGTGGTGAATGCGACCGGGCTGCCGACCGGGCATTCGACGGTGAAGGCCGTGCCGCTGGCAGCAACCGATTCACTGAAGGTAATCACCACCGGCACGGTGTTGCTCTGGTTGGTGGAGCCCGTGGTCGGTGTGATGGTGTTGACCGTAGGCGCGGCATCAACACTGAAGTTGACGACAACGTCGGCCAGCATGAAGTTGGGCGGATCAATGACATCGGCGTCGAAGACGTTGGCGGCGATGACAGTGAGCACGCAGTTGCCAGAGGGCAGCGGTGCCACGTAGGTCGGAGCGAGGGCGCCGACATTGGTGCCGGTGGCGCCGCCGGTGATCAGGTTGGGCCCGGCATTGCAGCTCAATGTGACCGCCGCAGCCGTGGTGGTGATGTTCTCACTGAAGGGGACGCTCAGCGCCTGGGTATTGGGCACGATGGCGGCGGCAATCGGTGTGGTCGCGGTCACCGTCGGCGGCGAGTCGACGCTGATCGCGATCGTGTCGGTATCGGTCTGTGCGCCACCGGCGCCGGTGTTACCCAGATCGCTGGTCAGCACGGTGATGATGCCGGTGCCGCCGGTGCCACTGATGAAGGTCAGCGTCTGCAGCGTGGCGTTGACGTCGGCCAGCACATCGGTGATCGATACCGAGGCGGTGCCGCTACCGGTGACGACCGAGCCATTGGTGCTGGTGGCACTGAGCGTACCAATGGTGGTGCTGATGGTCGTGGTCAGATTGCCCGCCGCCGCATCGATATCGGCAATGCTGATGCTGTTCGGGCCAGTGAACGCCAGAGGCGTGCTGGTGCCGACGCTCTGCGCGCCGGGCACGGTGTTGACCGGCGCGTCGTTGACGGCGGTCACGGTGATGGTGAAGGTCTGCGTAGCACTGGTGTCAACGCCGCCACCGGCGACGCCGCCGTTGTCCATCACGTTCAGCGTGATGGTCGCGACACCTACCGCGTTGGCGGCCGGTGTGTAGGTCAGCACGCCGGTGGGCGATACTGCGGGGACGGCACTGAACAGCGCGGCGTTGCTATTGCCGGTGATGTTGAAGACCAACGTTTGACCGGCTTCATCGGGCGGGCCGGGGCTGATTGCTGTCGCCCAGGGATTGACCGTCTGCGCTGCGGCGTCTTCGGCAACGCTTTGGTTCGGACCGGCAGTGAAGCTCGGCACATCGTTGACGCTGTTGACCGTGACAGTGATGGTCTGCGTGGCACTGGTGTCGACGCCGCCATTGGCGGTGCCGCCGTTGTCGGCCAGTCGGAAGGTAAGTATCGCCGTGCCACTGGTGTTGGGCGCGGGCGTGTAGCTGAGCAATCCGGCGCTGCTGATCGTCGGCGTGCCGGTAAACAATGCTGCGTTGCTGTTGTTGGTGATGGAGAAGGCCAACGTCTGCGCTACTTCATCCGGCGGGCCGGCGCTGATCGCGGTGGCGACGGTCGCAGTCTGCGGACCAACGTCTTCGTTGACCGCCGGTGGGTTCTGGGCGGTGAAGCTCGGCACGTCATTCACTGCGGTGACAGTGATGGTGAAGCTCTGCGGCGCGCTGGTGTCGACGCCGCCATTGGCGATGCCCCATTGTCCTGCAGGTTCAAGGTGATCGTGGCCACACCATTGGCATTGGCTGCGGCGGTGTAAGTGAGCACGCCGGTCGGACTGACCGCCGGTGCTGCGCCGAACAGCGCGGCATTGGTGTTGCCGGTGATGTTGAAGGTCAGCGTCTGCCCGACTTCATCAGGTGGGCCGGCGAGGATCGCGGTGGCCCAGGGATTGACCGTCTGCGGACCGGCATCTTCCAGCACGGTCTGATTGGGGCCGGCGGTGAAACTCGGCGCGTCGTTGACCGCACTCAGCGTAATGCTGAAATTCTGCGCTGCGCTGGTGTTGACGCCGCCATTGGCGGTGCCGCCATTGTCCATCAGCGTGAGGCTGAGGTTGGCGACGCCATTGGCGTTGGGTGCGCCGGTGAAGGTGAGCACGCCCGTGGGCGATACCGCGGGCTGTACCGAGAACAGCGCCGGGTTGTCGTTGGCGGTGATGGTGAAGTTCAGCGTCTGCGCCACTTCATCCGGCGGGCCAGCGCTGATCGCGGTGGCCCAGGGATTGATCGTCTGCGGGCCAGTGTCTTTGAGCACGCTCACGTTGGCACCGGCGGTGAAGCTGGGTACGTCGTTGACTGCAGTGACGGTGATGCTGAAGGTCTGCGTCGCGCTGCTGTCCACGCCGCCGTTGGCGGTGCCGCCGTTATCCATCAGGTTCAGTGTGATGGTGGCAACACCATTGGCGTTGGCGGCCGGGGTATAGGTCAACACGCCGGTGGCACTCACGGCCGGAGCGGCACTGAACAACGCAGCGTTGCTGTTATTGGTGATGTTGAAGGTCAGCGTCTGACCGGCTTCATCCGGCGGACCAGCGCTGATCGCGGTGGCCCAGGGGTTCGCGGTTTGCGCGCCGGAGTCTTCGTTGACCGTCTGGTTGGGGCCCGCGGTGAAACTCGGCGCATCATTGACTGCGGTCAGCGTGATGCTGAAGTTCTGCACCGCGCTCGTATCGACGCCACCATTGGCAGTGCCGCCATTGTCTTGCACGCGCACGCTGAGGTTGGCGATGCCGTTGCCGTTGGGCGCGCCGGTAAAGGTGAGTACGCCGGTCGGCGATACCGCCGGCTGCACCGAGAACAATGCCGCATTGTCATTGGCGGCGATGGTGAAAGTCAGCGTTTGTGCTGCTTCATCCGGCGGGCCGGCACTGATTGCCGTAGCCCAGGGGCTGATGGTCTGTGGACCGCTGTCCTTGACCACGGTGACATTGGCACCGGCGGTGAAGCTCGGCACATCGTTCACGGGCGTCAGGGTGATGCTGACCGTCGCTGGCAGGCTGGTCGACTGGCCATCGTTGGCGCTGAAAGTAAAGCTATCGGCGCCGTTGGCATTGGGGTTCGGGGTATAGGTGACGCTGGCACTGGTGGCATTGATCGGCGTGATCGCGCCCAATGTGCCCAGCGTCGGGTTGGTCACGATGGCGAAGGTCAGCGGATCGCCGTCGGCATCGGTCGCGGTCAGCGTGATGGTCTGCGCGGGCGCATCTTCCAGATAGGTCTGCGCCTGGTTGGCTGCGATCGGGCGCTGGTTTTCCAGGTCGGTCACGTCGACGCGGAAGAACAACACGCCGTTCTCTTCTTCGGCGAAGAACTGCAAAATATCGGCGCCGTCATCCGGCGGAATGGCGTCGCCGCTGGCATCGGTGGCGCGTGCGTTCACGCCGCTCCAATCACCGATCGCACCATCCATCACAAAGTTGGCTGCCCACACCGAGCCGGCGAACAGCAAGGCACCCAGCCCGGCGAGGCCGACGCGGCGCGCACGCTTGGCGCCAAACCACAGCAGCGCCAGCGCCATCAGCACCAGGCCGACGCCGCCCGCCACGGGAATCGCCAATGGCAATCCGAGCAGGATGGGCGCACCACCGGGCAGGCCATTGACCGTCAACAACACATCGCTGGCGCCACCGGTGGATTGGCCGACCACTTGCAGGCGGATAAGCGACGCGTTCTGTGCATTGAGTTGCGCCCGAGTCCCGGCAAACTCGATCACGTCCGAACCGGCAATCCCGATGTTCAGACCGACCGGATAGCCGCCGCCAACGTTGGTCGGGGCGAGGAATACAGCGCCCGAACACTCGGCTACGGTCACTGCTGTGACATTGGTTCCGGTCACTTCCGCCGTCAACCGGCGCTCGGCGCCCGTGACCGTTCCACCGGGATAGACCACATCACAACCGCTGCTCGCATTGCGGTCGGAGTCAACGTAGGTGTGGTAGCTGTAGTCCTGGGCAGTGGCTGTGGCAGCGACCGCAAGCAGGCAAAATCCCGCCAGAATTGAACGAATACGCATACCGCCCCCAAGCTAGTGTGCCAATGATCAGGCGTGGAGTGTGCGCCGATCGGTAATCCCGATGCAATGTTTTCTTGCTGTCCGCTCCAGAATACCTGTTAGATGTTGCAGGTTTTGCCTTGAACGCGGCGGGAAGCGCCGTACGCGCTGCAATTTGTGGTACTCACCCCGGCGTGGAGGCTGGGGAAATCGCGATGGCGGGGGCGACGGATGCGCGAGGTGATGCCCGCCAGCGTACCCGGGATGTGGATACGCTAGCGCTTTCCCCCAGGGAAGGTCTGAATAAGTCACCCCTTCGTCTTCGCCGCACTGCTTATTGCTTGCCAAACCCCCGCTCTCATCAGCGGAGCTGGTCAACCTGCGGTTTTTCGCCCCCTGACTCAGGGGGCTATCGCGGCTCCGGACTTGTTCAGATGTTCCCTAAATCAACCCGAGGACCATGGCATGGGCTTTCCTTCGACCCGGATGCGACGTATGCGCCGGGATGATTTTTCACGCCGCTTGATGCGCGAGCAGCGCTTGAGCGCCGACGACTTGATCTATCCGGTATTCGTCTGTGAAGGGACGGGCCGACGCGACCCGGTGGCATCGATGCCTGGCGTGGAGCGTGTCTCGATCGACGAATTGCTGCGCGTCGCCGAGCGCGCATCACAGCTCGGTGTGCCCGCACTTGCTTTGTTTCCAGTGACTGCGCCCGAAGCCAAATCGCTGGACGGTGCCGAGGCCTGGAACCCGCAAGGACTGGCGCAACGCGCAGTGCGTGCACTGAAGGCGCGCTTTCCTGAATTGGGTGTGATCACCGACGTGGCCCTCGATCCATTCACCACCCATGGCCAGGACGGGCTGATTGATAACATCGGATATGTAGTCAACGACCCGACTGTAGTGGCGCTGGTACAACAGGCGCTGTCACATGCCGAAGCCGGGGCCGATGTGCTGGCGCCCAGTGACATGATGGATGGACGCATCGGCGCGATTCGCAACGCACTGGAACAAGCCGGGCATGTGCACACCCGCATCCTGGCTTACTCGGCCAAATACGCCTCCAGTTTCTATGGTCCGTTCCGCGATGCCGTGGGCTCAGCTGGCAATCTGGGCAAAAGCAACAAGTACAATTATCAGATGGACCCCGCCAACGGTGACGAGGCGTTGCGAGAGATTGCGCACGATCTCGAAGAAGGTGCGGACATGGTGATGATCAAGCCGGGCATGCCTTATCTGGACATCATCCGGCGGGTGAAGGATCGCTTCGGCGTACCCACTTTCGCTTATCAGGTAAGCGGCGAATACGCGATGCTGAAAGCGGCCGCACAAAACGGTTGGCTCGACGAGCGTGCCTGTGTACTTGAAGCGTTGATTGCCTTCAAGCGCGCGGGAGCCGATGGCGTGCTGAGCTATTTTGCGCTGGACGCGGCACAATGGCTTCGTGAGATGTAATCGCAGGTGTGGGTGCTGCGAGCGGTCGCTCTCACACTTCATGTCGCCAGGAGGTCGCAATGTTTGAAGCACCGGTTTTGCAGCCCGACACGATGACGGTAATTCCACGTTACGCCGTGTTCGGATCGCCGATAGCGCACTCGAAATCGCCGCTGATTCACCGCCGCTTCGGCGAGCAACTCGGCATCGCCCTCGAATACCGTGCCATCGAATGTGCCGCTGGCCAGATCGAATCAGCGCTGTCTGATTTCGCGCGCGAAGGTGGCCGCGGCGCGAACATCACCCTGCCACACAAACTGGATGCGCTCAGTGTCTGTCGCACCACTACCGATCGTGCACGCCGCGCCGGTGTGGTCAACAGCCTGCGTCGCGAGCATGACGGCTGGCATGGCGACAACACCGATGGCAGTGGCCTGGTTGCCGACCTGGCCGAGCGGCACCGTCTGGATCTGCGTTCGCGGCGGGTGTTGATGCTGGGTGCGGGCGGCGCGGCGCAGGGCGTGCTGCCGGCAATTCTTGATGCCGGCGTGGACTCTGTGGTGATCTGCAACCGCACTTCCGAGCGCGCTGACCTGCTGTCCGACTGGTTGGGCGAACCGACGCGCGTGCGCACGATCTACTGGGCCGACATGAAAGACGCGGGCATGTTCGATCTGATCATCAATGCCACCAGCGCCGGACACGGGCAGGGCATGATGGATCTGCCTTTCGGCATCGCTGGCCGCCGCAGTGTCGCCTACGACCTCAGCTATGGCGTTGCCGCGCTCGCGTTTCTGGCCTGGGCGCGCGCCGCACATTGCGAACACGCACTTGATGGGCTGGGCATGCTGGTTGAACAGGCGGCAGATGCGTTTGAGCTTTGGCATGGCAAGCGACCCGATACCGAAACCGTGTATCGCGAACTGCGGGCAGCTGCATGAGGTTTGAGCCGGTTACAGCTGGCGCCGAGCTGGGCATCGAGCAGGTTTTTCATTTCGCCGATCCGCTCGCCTGGCAGCAGGCACTCATCATTGGCAGGTATGCGCCGCAGGGACTGACGGCAGAAGGTTTCATCCATGCCGCGACCAGCGCACAGATTGCCGGTGTGGTTGATCGTCACCTGCGCGGTCACGGCCCGCGCGTGCGCGTGACGTTGGACTGCGCTTCGCTTGCAGATAGCCTGCAGTGGGAATGGAGCAACGCCAGCGGCGATCTTTTCCCACACGTGTTCGGCCCTATCCCATTGTCCGCGGTCATCGCCAGCACGCCGTTCGATCCAGACGCGATGTGAATCCCGATTCATCTGGTTGTCGTCGCGCGCAGCGCTTGCGGATCTGGGCGATCAAGCGCCGAATTTGAGATCCCAAGCGTCGATTCGATCCAGGCGAATTTTATTGGCAAACAGCGAGAACGCCAACATGCCGGCCAACCCATTCGCGCGCTGCACCCACGGCGGCAGGTACAGCGGCTGCTCGATGTAGCCGGAATCGAACCACGGCTCCAACGCGATGACATCGTGCAGCGTCATCTTTCCGGCAAACAGATTACGGCAAAGTTTCAGACGTTTGTTTTTCAACGCCCAGCGGAAAAACGTATGCACGCTGAGCAACCCGTGCAGATAGACCGTGTCCTTGGTGAACGCGGCGCCGCCAGTGACTGGTGCGCCTCGAAAAACTCGAGCGGCCGAGGCAAAACTGTCGCTGTCGGTTTGCCCATGGCCTTGAAAGAAACGGAATATCTGGATGAAATCGGCGCCACGCAGCGCCATGTCTATGGCGATGATGCGCAGACTGATGCGTTTCATGCGGCCAATGTCGATCGAGCCGGTGATCAATTCCGCAAAAGTGGCCAGGCCTTCCTGGGTCGCAGTGATGCGCGGCGAGTTACGTGCCATCGACGCCAGATGCGGTTGTTCACGGCCGTTGAGCGCGGTCAGCGAGTGCACGAAGGCTTCGTGTTCCAGCAGCTGGTGACGATCGTATTCGGAAAACGCGGTGGCCGATCGCAGCCGGATACGCGTGGGGCCCGCGGCGGCCTTGGCAGTCAATTGTGGATCGATCTCGACGCTGATGTGATGATGCACAAAGAATGCATCGAGGCGCTGCTGCAGTTCACTCTGCATGATTTCAGCGGAAAGACAGTAGTCGGCTTCAGCTGTCGCCAGCTCGCTGGAAAGCTCGTCGGCAAGTTCGACGAAGTGCTCGGCGGCATCCAGGTTGTGGGCATCGCTGCCGGGCAACAGATCTCCGGGCTGGCCAAAAAGCCGCGCCGAATGCTCGGTGATTTGCACCGTGCCGGCGGCATCAATCATGCGCGTGGTGATTTCCCAGCTCTCGGCGGTTCGGCGTACGTAATTGCCAACCGGATGATCGTCGGCGAAGCGGCACTCGTGCTGGATCGCATCCAGCTCCTCACGGATATCCTGGAAATCGTGCTTCTCGTATTCAGGTTTGGGCAGGCGCGACACGCCCAAATGCACACCGGCGAGAAATTGTTGTTGAATACTGGCCGGCCAACTCAAGGCGTCCAGCATCCGGATGCTGCGGACCACTTTGACCAGCCGCCGATCGAGTTCGGCGAAGTAGATCAGGTCGGCATCCAGAGCGGATAGAGTCATCAGCGTTTGCCGTATTTCTCGATCAGTCGCTTGCCAAAGTTTTTTTGCGCGCCGCGGTCCGCTGCGCGCTTCTCAGTATCGGCGGCACGCAATTGCGCGGCAGCCTGCTCGCCTTGCAGCTTCAGATAGTGGTGATATCGATCGGCATCGAGCGTGCCCGCGGTCAATGCCGCGTTGATCGCGCAACCAGGTTCCGACTGATGCCCGCAATCACTGAAACGGCAGTCATGGGTCAGCAGCTCAATATCAGCAAAGCTGCCGACATCGAGTGCTTCCTCACCGAGCAATTTGATTTCCCGCATGCCAGGCGTGTCGATCAGGCAGCCGCCAGTAGGCAACGGAATAAGTGCGCGGTGCGTGGTCGTGTGGCGTCCGCGCGAATCATGCTCGCGCACCTCGTTGGTGCGCATTTTTTCAGTGCCGAGCAAGGTATTGGTCAGCGTCGACTTGCCGGCGCCGGACGAACCCACCAGCACCAGGGTATTGCCGAGGCCTAGATAAGGTGCCAGCACGTCGATGGTCTGCGGTGACTTGGCATTGATCGCAATCACCGGAATACCAGTGCCCGCGACGTGGACGATTTCAGCCCGCGCGGTTTCCGGGTCCGCGCACTGATCCGACTTGGTCAACAGGACCAGCGCATGCGCGCCCGATTCCTGCACAATCGCCAGGTAACGCTCGATACGACGCGGATTGAAATCGCCATCAAGCCCGCACACGATCAGCACCCAGTCGATGTTGGTGGCGATGATCTGAGCGCGATGCTTTTCGCCGGCGGCGCCACGGCGCAACATGGAGCGACGCGGCAGAACTGCCCGGATCATCAGGTTGCCGTCGTCCGCTGGCGATATCCACACCCAATCGCCGACTGCCGGCCGCTGCTCAGCAGCGACGCGGGGTTTGCGCAGCGATGACAGGATGTCCGCCTCGAGCAGAGCGGTCCCGTCGTGCACCTCGTAGCCGGTGCGGTGTTGAGCCACGACGCGGGCCAATCGCGCGGTGTCAGAAGGCGCCAGCGGCGACCCAGCCGCGTCTTCGTCTCGCCAGCCTATGGCGCGCAGGGCTTCGATCTGAATTGTGTGGGGCATGGCGCATTGTAAGCCAGTGTCGCGGATACGCCAGCTTCACGCTTGGCCGCTCCTGCAGCCAGACTGGCAACGCACTTGTCCTTGCTATTTCTTCACGTCGCCG
This sequence comes from Pseudomonadota bacterium, assembly GCA_034440555.1. Taxonomy (GTDB): domain Bacteria; phylum Pseudomonadota; class Gammaproteobacteria; order Xanthomonadales; family Ahniellaceae; genus 0-14-3-00-62-12. The sequence continues at coordinate 21,436 of JAWXCG010000135.1, read as the reverse complement.
CGCGCAGACTGAAGCGCACTGATTGGAGATGGCTGCCATGCGTGTTTTTGTCGTGTTCGTGCTTCTGCTTTCGGGGCTTTCGCTGCTCGCCTTCGGCGTTGCGATTGCATACGCACCGTTGCGGGTTATGGCCATGGCCGATGTGGTGGCCACGGGTGCAGCCGCCGCGGTCGAACTGCGCGCCTTCTATGGCGGACTGGAACTCGCGCTCGGCGCCTTGATCCTGATCTGTGCCTGGCGGCCCGAACGGCGCCGTGATGGGCTCTGGCTGAGTGTGTTCATCTACGCCGGTGTCGGCATTACGCGTGCAGTCGGCATGCTGATCGATGACATACATACCCACTTTCTCGGTGTCGCCTTGCTGGTGGAGCTGGGCACGGCGGGCCTAGCGGCGTTGGCACTCTATCTGTCGCGAAACAAATAGCTGCGCGCGGACGACCCTGGCTGTGGTGGGTCCGCGCTGCGCGCGGACGCTCTTTGCCAATGTCTGTGCGATCCTATTAACGTCCGACCGCAGGTCGGACCCACAAGAATTCACTCACACATCCCCATCGTTTGGCCAGCCCTCACCGCTGCCACGCTGAATTATTTGATCGGACAGCAGCACATCGCCCGCCGGTACCGCTTCGGCGCCCTTGAGGTCGTAATAGATCGGTCCGAAGTCGGGATCGACGGTGGCCTTGAACAGGTCGTCAAAACTGTCGATCACGAAATAGGTTTTTTGAAATGAGTCGATCCGATAGCGCGTACGCATGACGCGCTTGACGTCGAAACCGATGCGATTGGGTGTCGCCGAATCCAAGCTGTGTATCGACTCGCCCTTGGACGACAGAATCCCGGCGCCGTAGATGCGCAGGCCATTGTCGGTATTGATCAAGCCGAACTCCACCGTGTACCAGTACAGCCGCGTCAGATTGCTCAGTGGCTCACTGCCAAAAGTCGACGCGCGCACACCGCCAGCGCCATAGGCCTGCATGTAGTTGGCAAACACCGGGTTCATCAGCAGCGGCGCGTGTCCGAACAAATCATGGAACAGGTCCGGTTCGCTGATGTAGTCGATCTGCTCGGGCTTGCGGATCCACCAGGTGACTGGAAACTCGCGTGCAGCCAGATGTTCGAAGAAAGTCAGCTCGGGCAGAAGGCCCTCGACCGCGATCAACTTCCATCCGGTGGCAGCCTGCAAATATTTGTTGAGATCGGAAAACTTGGGAATCGCATCGGCAGTCATGCCCATGCGATGTTGGTTCTCGACAAACTCGTCACAGGCCCGCCCGATCAGGAGCTCCTGCTGTCTTCGAAACAACGTCGCCCAAGTGCGGTGGTCCTCGGCGCCGTAGGTATCCCACGGCTGCTCGACCACGCCGGTGGTGTAAACGGGTACGTAACCCTTGTCGGTCAGCTGATGTTCGACGCGTCGCGGTGTTTGCATGACGGCATTGTAGGCTTCGCCCGGCGATGACGGTAGTGTAGACGCATGAACGCCGACAACAGTGAACACCCGCAGTATCCTTGGCAGGCGCGGCAGGGCGCCGCCCTGATCCTGGACGGATTCGTCGAGTACAACCATCAGTTCCGGAAGATCACGCGACGCGCGCAATTGCGCTTCGAGCGTCGCGAGTGGGCGCTGCAACAACCCGATCTGGTCGAACGCATCGAGCTGTACGACACCAGCGTCGCCGAAACCAGTCAGCGCTTGCTGCAAGCCTTGGGTGATCACGCCAGCCGCCGCGATATCTGGGAAGCGATCAAACCCGCGTTCGAGGCCAGCATTGCCACGTTGCTCGATCAGGAACTGTACAAGACCTACTTCAACACGTTGACCAGACGGTTCTTCAAGACACGCGGTGTTGATGCAGCGATCGAATTTGTGGCGCTGGACATCGAGCCAACCGATCGCATCAAACACCCGGTGGCGCGCCTCGCCTATTCGGTCTCGGAGGACCTGCCGGACCTGTTTCGTCGCATCCTCGCCGACACACCGTTTGCAGTGCCCTATGCGCACGCCGGACAATGCGCGCGCCTGGCTGCAGAAACGGTCAACGCCCAACTTGCGTCGTGGGGCAAGCGTCCGGCGCGGTCAGTCGAGCTGCTGGAAACGCGTTTTTATCGCGAACGCCGCGCCTATCTTGTCGGGCGCGTTTTTGGTGAGTCGGAATACGCGCCCTTCGTCATCGCACTGGCAAACCGCGGCGAAGGCATCGTGATCGATGCGGTGATTCTCAATCGCGCCGATGTCACCCAGCTGTTCGGCTTCACCCGCTCGTACTTTCTCGCCGATTTCGAAACCGTGGGCGATGCGGTCGTGTTCCTGAAAACCTTGCTGCCGAGGAAAGCCGTGGACGAGTGGTTCGCCGTGCTCGGGCGCCTCAAGCAGGCCAAGACCGAGCGTTTTCGTCTGTTCTTCCGTCATCTGGAAAAAGTGCGTGCGTTGGCAACACACGTGGATTTGACGGCGACGCGATGCGCTGAACAATTTGTGCATGCACCCGGCGAACGCGGCATGGTGATGGCGGTGTTTCATCTGCCCAGCTATCCGCTGGTGTTCAAGCTGATCCGCGACAAATTTGCGCCAGTCAAAACCATGGCGCGCGCCGATGTAATGGCCAAATACCAACTGGTGTTCAAACATGACCGTGCCGGGCGCCTGGTCGATGCACAGGAGTTTCGCCACCTGCGCTTTCCTCGCCAACAGTTCGAGCAGAGCCTGCTCGATGAGCTGACCGGCGGCTGCCGCGAAAGCGTGCTGGAGGATGGCGACGATATCGTGCTGACGCATTGCTACGTGGAGCGTTATCTGCGCCCGCTCAACCTGTTCATCAAGGAGGCTGCGCCCGAGCTGGCAATGCAGGCGCTGCTCGACTACGCGCAGTCGATCAAGGACCTGGCAATGAGCAACATCTTTCCTGGCGACCTGTTGCTGAAGAATTTCGGCGTCACCCGGCATGGACGAGCGATTTTTTACGACTACGATGAGTTGTGCATGGTCAGCGAATGCCGATTTCGCGCGCTGCCCACACCCAGCGACAATGACGAGGAAATGCATCATGGCGCCTGGTACTACGTCGGCGACAACGATGTGTTTCCGGAGCAGTTTCCGCGATTCCTCGGATTGACGCCTGAGCAGGAGCGGCGCTTGATTGAAGCGCATGGCGAAATATTCGACGTGCGCTGGTGGCTGGGCTTGCAGGAACGGCTGCGAGGCGGCACTCCGCCGGAGATCGCACCGTATTCGCCGGAGCTGAGCCTGATTCCCTCGGAAGCCGTTGGCACAGGATGATGGGCGCTGTCTGCTGGCGCGTGTCGCAGCATCGATATCGGCGCATGTTAGCCTCGCGACTCCAACCCGACGGAGACCTGCCATGTTTCGAGGATTGCTTGTTTCGACGCTGCTCCTAATCGTCGCCGGATGCCAAAGTGATGGCGATTCCAAAGCTGACGACGCGAGCGCATCCCGCACCACCGCTTCCGGCTTCGAGAGCAGTGCCGATGAGGTCGACAGCACACTGCAGCAGGCTATTGCCGGCGCACATCGGGGCGAGGCCAATCGCCTTCGCGATGGTTATCGGCATCCGCAACAGACGCTGGAATTCTTCGGCATCAAGCGCTCGATGAGCGTACTTGAAATCACCCCGGGCGGCGGTTGGTACAGCGAAATCCTTGGCCCCTGGCTGAACGCCAATGGCCATTTCATCGCCGCCATCTGGAACGACACGGTGCCCGGTGTTCCGCGCTACTTCGCGCCACTAAATCAGCAGCTTCGCGACAAGATGTCCGCGCGTCCGGATCTCTACGGCGGAGCCAAACTCATTGTGATCGACACCAAGGCACCGGACTTTTCCGAGGCCGGGCCGGTCGATGCCATCGTGACGTTCCGCAATGTGCACAACTGGACGCAAAGTGGAAACGACAGCGGCTGGTTCTCGGCGTTTTTCGCTGCGCTCAAGCCCGGCGGTGTGCTCGGCGTGGTCGATCATCGTGCGCGTCCGGGCACTTCGCTTGAGGCAACGCTGCGCACCGGTTATCTGACCGAAGAATATGTGATCGGACTGGCAGCCGCGGCCGGCTTTGTGTTGGAAGCGAAGAGCGAGATCAATGCCAATAGCCGGGACACCAAAGACTACGAAAGCGGGGTGTGGACACTGCCGCCCACGCTGGCATTGAAGGAACGTGATCGCGAGAAGTATCTGGCGATTGGAGAATCCGATCGGCTGACGCTGCGTTTCCGCAAACCGGGAGGCGACGCGATCCATTCGTCCGACGATTGAGCCTGCTCTGCCTACGAGTCCGCGCTGGTGGTGGGTTCGCGCTGTGCGCGAACGCTTTTAGTCAGTGCCTGGCCCCAAAACCACCATCAACCCATGCCGCGGGTATTTTTGATGCGCTCGTACGCAGCGATCAACGTACGAGTGCGCTCCTCCGCCTGGCGTCGCTCCGACGTTGAAGTGATGCGCCCAGCCAGCTTGTCGGGGTGGTGCTTGGTGAGCAGCTTGCGATAAGCGCGACGCACCTCGGCATCACTGGCCGAGGTGCTCACGCCAAGCGCGTGGTAATCGGAGACGCTGGCGACGCGGGTATCCAGCGCTGGCGCGGCATCCTGCCCGTGGTGGAACTTCGCCTGCGCTTGGCGCCATAAATCGACCGGAACCTCCAGCAACTCGACGATGCGCTGATGCAGGCGCGTCGCATCAGCATGCATGCTGCCGTCGGCACTGGCAATCTGGTGCAGCGCGCCCAATAGCATGACCTTCAGATCCAATCGCACGATGCAATGCGCCGCCAGCTCGCGGGCGTGGACGTCCGCGTCGAAACCGGATTGTTTCCCCGCATCAAATGCAGCGATGGCTTGTTTGCGCTGGGCCTTGTTGAGATCCAGCCTTGTCATCCATTGCTCGGTGGCGCCGACCTCGGCCTCGGACACGCGTCCATCGGCTTTGGCCAATGCCCCGGCCAGCGCAAACAACGGATAGAGCATCCGTGCTGGCGTGGCTTTGGGCTTGTCGTCGCCGAATCGCGGCCCCAGCAGATAGCCCGTGGCCGCTCCAATCAGCGCACCGATCGGATGGCGCATCATGATCAGTCCAAGGATCGCCCCCACCAGCACATTGAGCCATTTGTTCATGCCTTGGCTCGCCAGTAGTGAACGCCAGCGTGATGCGCGATTCGGTTGTAGACAATGTCCAGCAGCGCTGGTGACCAACGCGGCCAAAGGCCGCAAGCACGGAGCAGGGAGAATGCGTTCATGGCGACATCATAGCAATCGTCATCAGGTCATCCGGCCGGCACACGAGCATGGATACAATTGCCCCCCGCCCGGAGACCCAGCATCGTGTCGCGAGTCCTAGCGCAAACCCTGTTGTCTGAACTGACCCTGGTGCATCGTGGCAAAGTGCGCGACGTATTCGCGCTGCCACAGAACGAGCTGCTGATTGTCGCCACCGATCGGTTATCGGCATTCGACGTCGTGCTGCCGGACCCGATTCCCGGCAAGGGCGAAATTCTGACCCGAATGTCCAATTTCTGGTTCCAGCAAACCGCGCACATCATGCCCAACCACCTCACCGGCAAACACGTACGCGACGTGCTGCCGCGCGGGGCGGATGTGGCGCTGTATGAAGATCGCAGCGTGGTGGCAAAGCGCCTCAAGGCGCTGCCCATTGAAGCCATCGCGCGGGGGTATCTCACTGGCTCGGGCTGGAAGGATTACCAGGCCAACGGTAGCGTCTGCGGCATCGAATTGCCCAAAGGTTTGCAGCAAGCCGAGCAGTTGCCGTATCCGATCTTCACGCCGTCGACCAAGGCAGCCTCCGGCCGACACGACGAGAACATCGGTTTCGACGCAATGGTCGCCGCCATCGGCGGACCACTGGCCGAAATGGTGCGGGCGGCGACCTTGCGCATTTATGACTTCGCCTCACGCTTCGCCTCGGCGCGCGGCATTCTGATCGCCGACACCAAGCTGGAGTTTGGTGTCGATGCCGACGGCAAGTTGTTGGTGATGGACGAAATGCTGACGCCGGATTCGTCGCGCTTCTGGCCCACCGATACCTGGCAGATCGGCATCAGCCCGCCCAGCTACGACAAGCAATACGTGCGCGACTATCTGGAAACACTGAAGTGGAACAAGGCCCCGCCGGCGCCACGTATTCCAGCCGGCGTGATCGAAGCGACACGGGTTAAATACGCGGAAGCGCTGTTGCGGCTCACGGGTATCTCGGCGTCTTGAAAAGCTTGCGCGCTGCGTTTGTGCAGGTGGCGCGCGCCAAAATGGTTTGGCATTTCGAACAATCGCGGCTCACGCCGCCCCCACAGTTTCGAGCTGGTTTTTTTAACCGATGAATGCGCGCGACCTGCTGCTGATCCTGATTGTGTGCCTCGCCTGGGCGGGAAATTTCCTGACTTCGGCGTTGTCACTGCGCGAGTTTTCGCCGCTGCTGTTCACCGCGCTGCGCCTGCTGCTGCTTGGGTTGTTGTTGATCGCGTTCCTAAAGCCGCCGCCGCGCGCGCAGATGGGTCGACTGGTCGCGGTGGCGCTCTGCAACAGCGTGCTGCACTTCGGGCTGAGTTTCTGGGCGCTGAAGTTGGCCGGCGACATCGCTTCGCCCGCCATCGTGATGCAAAGCTATGTGCCGATGGCCGCGATGCTGGCCTGGGTATTACTCGGCGAACGCTTCGCCTGGCGCACGGGGTTGGCGATTCTGGTCAGCTTCGCTGGCATCCTGGTACTCGGCTTCGATCCGCTGGTGCTGGATCGTCCGGAATCATTGTTGTTGATGCTGGTCTCGGCGTTCTTTCTGGCGCTGGGCACGGTGTTGATGCGAGATCTCAAAGGTATCGCGGCACTCAGCCTGCAAGGGTGGTCGGCGTGGATCGGCACCTTCCCGTTGTTGCTGCTCAGCCTGTTGATCGAGCCGGACCCGCGTGCCCAGCTCGCCTCGGCCAGCCCGATCGCGTGGATGGGGGTGATTTACGCAGCGGTGATCGCTTCGATGCTCGGGCACAGTTTGTTTTATCTGCTGGTGCAGCGCCATCCAGTAGCGCAGCTGACCCCGTATTTTCTGCTCAGCCCAGTGCTGGCGGTGATGCTCGGTATCGCATTTTGGGGAGACCGCCCCGGCCCGCGACTTTGGATCGGCGGCGCCATGGTACTCAGTGGCGTGCTGGCGATTGCGTTGCGCACTCTGGCCAAACGGCGTGCGGCGGTTCGGCCAGAAGCGCTGACTTGATCGCAATGTGTTGTAGAGCGTCCGACCACAGGTCGGATCCAGCGCAGCCCGGTGGGTCCGACCTGTGGTCGGACGCTCTACTTCTTACAGCACGAAGCTGTTCAGTCGCTCTCGTACCCATTCAACGCCAATCTCAACTGGATGCGCGCTTCCTCACGCAGCGCCACCGGTGCCACGATTTCGGCGTCGGGGCCATAGCGCAGCACATCCATCAACAGTTCGCGCGCGTTGGAATAGGGTAGACGCAGTTCATAGCGTCCGTCATCCAGCATGCGGCCCTCCTGCTTGGAATGCCAATGTTCGTCGGCGACCCAGCGCGCGGCTTTAGCCGAGAAACGAATGGTCGCCCAGGCCTTGGGCGCGCCGGAAAAAATGCCGTAGCTGCCCGCCAGGTGTGCGTCGAGCTCAGAGTCCACGACATCGATGGCTTCGTCACTCAGCATCAAGGTCTTGTGCATCCGATCCACCGAAAAACTGCGCAGCGCTTCGCGTTCGTGATCGAGCGCATCGAGATACCAGTTTTCGCGGTAGTGGGTAAGCCGCTGCGGGCTGACGAAGCGATCGGATTCGTGATTGGTCGAGCGCGCGCGATAGCGGAATTTCAGCTTTCTGCGTTCCAGCACGGCGCCAGCAACGATACGAAAACTGGCCTCATCAAGCGGACGCGACATGGCGCGGGTGACTCGGATGCGCTCGATCGGCCAGCGTTTTCCGCGGCTCTGATCGGCGAGCAGCTTGTCGATGCGTGTGCGCAGCGGTGCCAACGCACCCGACAGAACCGCGCCGCCGGTGCGTGCCAGCAGCTGATGCATGGCGAGCAGCGACTCCAGTTCGCTGCTCGACAGCCACAGTCCCGGAAGCTCGAATTTCTCGGCCCCGTCGACGTTGTAGAAAAACGCCGAGCCATCGTCGCCACCGGATTGGATCGGAGCGCCGAGGCCATCGCGCAGAAACGCCACGTCGCGATACACCGTGGCGCGCGAGCATTCGAGTTCGTCCTGCAGCCGCGCCAGCGATACCGGCAAGCGCGCCACTTTCAGCATGCGATGCAGTTTGAGCAATCGTTCGTAACGGTCCATGGGGGCTATTCTGCCTTGTGCCGCGTGCGTTGTACCGTCTCAGCTGTGTCAACCACCTGTTCGTGCAGCACCTGTTCGTGCATCTCGCGGCGCTGCAACGCTTCAGTGCGCCCGCGCGCCCAAAACTCGTCCAATGTCTCTTTTTTCGCCGCGCTGCCGGTCTGCGCGCCGTCTTTCTTCCTATATTTGTCCAGAAAGCGCAGAATTGCTGGCGGTTTTTTCGGGTAGGTCGATTCGAACGAGGCATCGTCTTTGTACATGCTGGTGCCTGCATCAAGCAGCGTCTTCAATGCCAGAAACACCATCAGCATCGCGATCGGCGACTCAAAGACGGCCATCGCGCCGAAGCCAAAGATCAGCGTCAGATGCATGACCAGGACCCGGGTCAGGCGCTTGCCGGTGCTGCTTTCCAACCAGTAGAAGCTGCGTTGGGCCAACTGCGGCAGGTCGATGATCAGATCGACCACCAGCAACAGCAGCACCAGGCCAAAGCCCAGTTTGAAGTTGTCCCAGCTGACATTGAACTGAGTCAGCTCGGGGCGGTTGACGGCAAGCATGGCCAAAATAACGCCCAGAAAAAAACCATGTGCGAAGGTGAAGATCAAGGCAATCCGCGTGAAGTGCGCGAAGTAACTGCCGCCCCCACCGCGTTGATCGACCGACACATACGCGACGTGTCCGCGCTTGCGCGTCAGTGCCGCGTGGCGACGAATCTTGATCATCGCGGCGAAATGTCCGAGCAGGCTTTCCACCCAGAACAACAGCAGTACAGTGCCGCCGGACCAACCAAACTTCCAGACGCCGATCAGCGGCACCACATTGAGCAGAATCGCTATCAGCAGATGGCCCATGACTTCTCCCTCGCGTAGGCCGAGTATCGTCGGCACGCGAAGGCAACGCCAGCCCAAAGCCGCGCCCGTGACTTGCAGGAGCGGCCGCGGCCGCGAATCTGGCCGCCGCAAAGCTCAGCCCATCACGTCCCAGCGTCTCTCTACTTTGCTGGCGCGGGCAATGTTGCCGGTGCGGGCAACGCCGCCGCTTCCAGCTGCAGTACGTGTTTGAGCACAGCAATCATCTCACCCTGGCTGCTCAGTCCCTGGCCGGAGATGCGCCACTTGCCATTCACCACCAGCGAAGGCGTGCTTTCGACCTGATAGGCGATCACGCGCTTGCGTGCCTGTGCAAGCTTGGTCTGAATGCCGAAGCTGCTCAAGGTCTTGCGCACTTTTTCAGCCGGGACACCGAGCGAAGACAGCACCGCAACGACATCGTCTTCGGTGCGAATGGGTTTTTTCTGGGTGTAGTTGGTATCGAAGATGCGCTGGTGACTGCGCTCGCTCAGATCCAACGCCTGCGCGGCATAAAAGGCGCGCGCCAGGAGCGGCCAGCCGGCATTGAAATCCGCCGGCAAATAGCTGAAGTGCACGTTTGACGGCATGGTTTTCTTCCATGCGTCGACCGACGGTTGAAAGGTGCTGCACGCCGGGCAGCCGTAGCTGAACACTTCGATCACTTCCACCTTGCCCGCGGCATGCGTGGGCTGGGCGACCGGGATGCGAAAGTAGTGCCTGCCTTCCTGGTAGGGCCCCTGCTGCGCCTGACCAACAGCAGCAAAAAACAATCCCGCAATCAATAGACTGGCGCAACGAAACATGCAGACCTCCACAGCGATGACGTGAATCGCTATGGAGTGCTGCGGGCGCCCTAAGTTCCGAGCACCAAGTTTCGCAACAGGCGAGCGCCGATCCCGAACCAGGATCGGACGGTCGAATTCAGCCGGACGCGATCAATGCGTGGCTGCAACCGACGCGGACTTTTCCACTGCAACCGGGGCCGCACTTGCCGCAGACTTGGGCAATTTAGTGGCTTCCATCTGCACCAGATAGTCGACCACTTTGAATACGTTCTCAATCGCACCGGCCGAATTTCCAGTGACGCGCCATTTGCCGGCCACGATTACGCTGGGCGTGCCATCGATCTGGTACGCGACCACCTGCTTCTTGGCGCGCGCGATCTTCGTCTCGACGGCAAAACTGTTCATCGCCTTCTTGATTTCATCGACCGACTTGCCGTATCCGGACAGAAACTCGGCAATCTGGTCCAACGACTGAATGGTCTTTTTTTGCACGAAGATTGCGTCGAAAGTGGCTTGATGGGTCTTTTCAATGATGCCCAGCACTTCCGCCGCATAGTAGGCGCGCGCAAAAGCTTCCCAGCTCGGATTGAAAATCGCGGGCATGTAGCTGAATTTTGCCTGCTTTGGCGCAGTCTTCTTCCACGCCGCCACGATCGGCTCAAAATGCGCGCAGTGGATGCAGGCGTAGCTGAAAACTTCTACCACCTCGACCTTGCCCGGAGTGTTGGTCGGCTGCGCCGGCTCAACCTTGAAGTAGTGCGTACCCTCTTGGTACAGCGTGGGCTGAGCGTGGCAGGCCGCTGCCGCTAGCGAGACCAGGAACAGGGCGGCGATGCGTGTGAACATGTGATTCTCCGACTAGCTTGGTTGAAACGAATTGTTTGATTGAGAACAGTTGGTAGAAAACGTTGCTCAGGGCAAATCACGCTCGAATGACTGCGACCGCCATTGCTGCCATTGGTTCCAAAGCGATCGCGATCAGGGTTTGGATTGCGCCGTGGAGTTCATGTTGCGCGCGTGCAGACCTTCAATATAGGACGACACCGCGAGGATCTCTTCATCGCTCAGACGCTGGGCGATGGTCGCCATGATTGCGTAGTTGGCGTTCTCCAGTCGCGGATCGCCCGCTGGCACTGCCTTGTATCCGGTGAGCACCGTGCCCACGTAGCCCGAATGCTGTCCACCCAACGCCGGATAACCCGGACCCGGGTTGCCCACGCCACTGGGGCCATGGCAGGCCATGCAGGCCGGTACATCGCTCTGCTTGATGCCGCCGCGATAGATATTTCGGCCCACATCAACAACCCGCTGGCCCTTGTAGGGACTGAGCGCCGCGGCGATCGGGGATTCGTCCGCCAAACCGGGAACGATGGTTTGCGTCGAGAAATAAGCGCCGACATCGCGCATGTCCTGCGCGCTGAGCATGGACGCAAAGCTCGCCATTACCACGTTGGGCCGCGTGCCACTCTTGTAAGCGACCAGTTGAGTGGCGATGAAATGCTCGTGCTGACCAGCAAGCTTGGGATACTGCGGATCGCTGCTGTTGCCATCCAATCCGTGGCAGGCCGCGCAGACAGTGGCCTTGTCGGCACCGGCCTTGACATCGCCGGGCTTGGCCAGGGCCAGCTCGGCCAGAAGCGCCTTCGCGTCGGGAGCGGGCACTACCGCTGGGGCTGCCTCTGTCGTGGTAGCTGGCGCCGCCATGTCTTGGGCCACCACAGCGGTCGAAAGCAACGCCGAGGCAAAAGCAGCAATGAGGATTCGCAAAGTCATTACGGGTTCTCCAAAAGATTCCGTGCGGGCGCCAGCGTATGCCGCTGGGGCGCCCATAAGGCCGCGAATCTTACAACAGCGGGCTGAATGTAGGAGCGGGTGGCGCTGCCTGACGCGATGAGAATGCCGGGAAAACCAGACGAATGAGCGCGTCCCGCCGGGGATGGATGCTGCACCCGCGCCGTGATCGCGGGTTTTCTGGTCGAAGCAGGACCCTGCGCGCGACAGGTGCTTGCCACCTCGGCCGCTGCCCACCAAACTGGCTGACGACCCACCCAGAGCAATGCGGCGCCAGCCGCTCCCCTATTTCATGTCCGCCAAAGATCTGCTGAAGTCCCTGAATCGCGCCACTTTTGTGATGAGCGCGCCGACCCACCACACCCTGCCCATCGACGAGGGAGCGGAGGTTGCGTTTGCCGGACGCTCCAACGCCGGCAAGTCAAGCGCCCTGAACGCACTGACCGGTCACTCAAGTTTGGCACGGGTGTCCAAAACACCAGGGCGCACCCAGCACCTGGTGGTGTTCGAGTTGCTGCCCGGCCGTCGACTGATCGATCTGCCGGGCTACGGCTACGCCAAGGTGCCGTTGGCCGTGCGCGCGGCCTGGGGCGAGGCGATGCGCGACTATTTCGCCGAGCGCCAGTCGCTGCGTGGTCTGGTCATCTGTATGGATGTGCGCCATCCGCTGACCGAGTTCGACACGATGATGCTCGACTTCTGCGATTCACGCGGACTCGACTGCCATATCCTCTTGACCAAATGCGACAAGCTCAGCCGCGGCGCCGCTGGCAACACCTTGCAAGCCGTGCGCAAAGCGCTGCGTGAAGCCGAATCGGCGGCCACCGTGCAGGTTTTTTCTGCACAAAAAGGTGATGGCCTGGATGAAGCCCGCGCCTGGGTGATGGCCCGCGTTTGATCGCGGTTGTTGAGCGGCCCCTGCGCCGCTGGCGGCCACCCTGCCCGCAGAATGACCCGCCGCGAACAGAACCCTTGGCAAGCGGCCAGTAGAATGCGCCGAGCATCTGCGAGGAGTTGAAGCCATGTGCGGAATTGTTGGAATTGCGGCCCGGCGCGATGTCGTGCCCACCCTCATCGCCGGCCTCAAAGCGCTGGAGTATCGCGGCTACGACTCAGCCGGCATCGCCTTGCTCACTGCCCGGGGCCTTGAGCGTCGCCGCGCCAAAGGCAAAGTGGCTGAGCTCGAATCACTGCAGCAATCCGACCCGATCGATGGCCACACCGGTATCGCGCACACGCGCTGGGCCACGCACGGTGTGCCGGCCGAACGCAATGCGCATCCGATGATCTCCAGCAGCGCGGATTCGACCGGGAGCGTGGCGGTGGTGCACAACGGCATCATCGAGAATCACGTCGAACTGCGTGAGGAACTGCGCGCGCTGGGTTACGCGTTCACCTCCGACACCGACACCGAAGTGATGGCGCATCTGATTCACGCGCAACAGGCGTCGGGAAAAACCATGCTGCAGGCAGTGCAATCCGTGCTGCCGCGGCTGCACGGCGCCTATGCGATTGCGGTCGTTTCCACGCGCGAACCTGGTGTCGTCGTCGGCGCGCGCAAAGGCAGCCCGATGGTCATGGGCATCGGCGAGGGCGAGCAGTACCTCGCCTCCGATATCCACGCACTGCTACCGGTGACGCGCAGCTTCGTCTATCTGGCCGAGGGCGATGTCGCGGAAATCCGCATCGATTCCTCACGCATCTTCGATCTCGACGGCAATGAAGTGCAACGTCCGATCAAGCAGGCACATTTCTCGGCCGATGCGGTGCAGCGCGGCGAGTATCGTCACTACATGCTCAAAGAGATTCACGAGCAGCCCACCGCGATCGCCGACACGCTTGAAGGCCGTATCAGCGACGGCCACATCCTCACCGGCATCTTCGGCCCCAACGCTGCGCAGCTGCTGACCAACACCCGCGCGGTGCAACTGGTCGCCTGTGGATCGAGCTATCACGCCTCGCTGGTCGCCAAGTACTGGATCGAATCCCTGGCGCGCATTCCGGTCAGTGTCGAGATCGCCAGCGAATATCGCTACCGCGACATCGTGGTCATGCCCAATACCTTGCTGGTCACCGTGTCGCAATCCGGCGAAACCGCCGACACACTGGCCGCATTGAAAATGGCCAAGGGGCTGGGCTATCTCACTCAACTCGCCATCTGCAACGTGCCCGAATCATCGCTGGTGCGAGAATCGGAATTGTCGCTGATGACCCGCGCCGGCCCCGAGATCGGCGTCGCGTCGACCAAGGCCTTTGTCACGCAACTGACCTCGCTGTTGATGCTGGCACTGGAACTCGGTCGCCATCATGGGCTGAGCAAGGAACGTTATGCCAGCGGTATAGCGCAGCTCGAACATCTGCCCAGCGCAGTAACCTCGGCACTCGCCCTTGACACCGAGATCAAACAACTCGCCGAACGCTTCGCGACCAAACAACACGCCCTGTTCCTCGGCCGCGGCACACAGTTTCCAATCGCCATGGAAGGCGCACTCAAGCTCAAGGAAATTTCCTACATCCACGCCGAAGCCTACCCCGCCGGCGAACTCAAACACGGCCCGCTCGCCCTGGTCGACGAAGACATGCCAGTGATCGCCGTAGCACCCAACGATCACCTGCTGGAAAAATTGAAATCCAACATCGAAGAAGTCCGCGCAAGAGGCGGCCAACTCATCGTCTTCGCCGACCAAAGCGCCAGCCGCGGCATCACCCATCCCCAGGAAACCCTGATCGAACTCCCGCCCCACGGCGACCTCGTCGCCCCGATCGTGTTCACCATTCCCCTGCAACTGTTGAGCTATCACGTCGCCGTACTGCGCGGCACCGATGTCGATCAGCCGCGGAATTTGGCGAAGTCGGTGACGGTGGAGTGAGGCGGGGCTGCTGATCTTGATCGTTCGACGATGTGCAGGAAGTCAGCAACTACATCGCGGCGCTGGAACACGGCATGGGTCGACTGCGTAAGGGTTTTCCGTTGTGCATTCGACTGCTGCGCGAAATGCACTCCAAGCTGATGGCCGGCGGCCGTGGCAGCGACAAGATGCCCGGCGAATTCCGCCGCAGCCAGAACTGGATCGGCGGCACGCGCCGTAGCAACGCGTACTTCGTGCCGCCCCCACCGCAGGAGGTGGAAGCCTGCATGACGGCGCTGGAAATTTTTCTGCATGCCGATGCTGATGGTCTACCGATTCTGCTGCGCGCCGCGTTGGCGCATGTGCAATTCGAAACCATCCACCCGTTCCGGGACGGCAACGGTCGCCTGGGGCGTCTGTTGATTGCATTGCTGCTGCATCACGGCCGCCTGCTCAGCGAGCCGCTGCTGTATCTCAGTCTGTATCTCAAACAGCACCGAACCATGTGCTACGAGCTACTTGATCGCGTACGTACGCACGGCGACTGGGGTGCGTGGACCGACTTTTTTCTCGAAGGGGTGCGTGAAACCGCAACCGACGCCGTGCAGACCGCGCAACGGTTGGGCAAGCTGTTCGAAGCAGATACGCAACGTGTCCAGCAAGGCGGCACAGCAGCCGCCACTGCCAGCGCCCTGCGCGTACTCGCCGCGCTGCGCCAGCGACCCTTGACCAGCCTCAAACACCTTGTCGAACGCAGCGGCCTGAGTTTCCCCACCGCATCGAAGGCGATGCAGACACTCACTCAACTCGGCATCGCTGAAGAACGCACCGGCCAACGCCGCAACCGCATCTTTGCCTACACCGCTTATCTCGACGTGTTGAATGAGGGTGGGGCGCCGATGTAGCAGTGGCAACCGACGTCTGCCCAATTGCTGCCAAATCGCAGCAGAAAGGCGCAGCAACGAAAGCGCATCGCGCCGAATCGATTCCTGCAGAGTCTCGCCCCGCGGGACACGAAACGCGACGCAATTTCATTGAGCCCTAAATTTTATTTGTTCACTGACCCCAGTTTTCTCAGGGCTCGACATAGCGCCAAAGACCGGCATTGTGGTTGCCGGTGACGATGATGTAGTGACTGCCGTCGTAAGTCACTACAGCGCTTCCTGGGCCTTGCGTCATTGCGTCAGGGGTTCCAGGTTGTGTCCATGTGCCGGTGCCTGGTTGATTGCTGACCCAGAGACTTGGGTTGACGACTCCGCCGATGCCGATGGGGAATCCCCACATCGTGTAAATGCGGGTGCTCGTGCCAAACACCAACGCCTGTGCACTGGTTGGACCGACATGCGCCCAGGTCTGGCCGTAGTCAGTGCTACGCAATACACCCCAGCCGAGTGCGGAGTAAATGCCTGGCATGAAGATGACGCCGCTGCTATCAGGCTGA
This sequence comes from Pseudomonadota bacterium, assembly GCA_034440555.1. Lineage (GTDB taxonomy): Bacteria > Pseudomonadota > Gammaproteobacteria > Xanthomonadales > Ahniellaceae > 0-14-3-00-62-12. The sequence goes on along the minus strand of JAWXCG010000135.1, from coordinate 5,417 downwards.
TACATCAGAAAGCCGCCGTGTGGCTTTTCGTTGTTGTCGACGCGCGTCCAGTTTGTGCCTGCGTCGCTGGTGCGCCAAGTTCCGATACCGCCACCGGTTCCCTGCGGCACATAGAGCCAGGTGTTTCTCGTCGTGCTGGCGTTGCCGGTGTCAATGAACACCAACGCGGCAGTGCCACCATTTTGCAGCATGCCCGATGCCATGCTGATGTTGGTCCAGGTCTGACCTCCGTCGGTACTTTGCGCCAGTACATTCATCTCATGACCGGCGATCAACAGATGATTAGGGTCGTAGGGATTAACCGCCGGCGCGTAGAAATCCTGGCGACTACCACCGGGGGTAACTGCATAGCGAGTCCAGTTGAAACCGCCATCCAACGAGCGCCAGAAGCCAGTCGCCGCACCGCGAATACACGCGAGATAAATCGCATTGTTGCTGTTGTTGGTGGGCCCAGTCAGTGCGCCAGCGCAGTCCTTGGTGACGTCTGCATTGCTGCCGTCGTTGATGGGGCCCGTCCAGGTGCGGCCATAGTCTGTGGATTTCCAAACGCCCTGGCAATCGAAATGCGCATAGAACGTTGAAGGGTAGGCACGATTGACGAAGGGCGCGCCGCCGTAGTTACTGCAACCCAGACTGTTGTTCAAATCGACATTTGCGGGTGTAACGTTGATCCAGGCGCCTATTTCCGTGCTGACGGCTTCAAAACCGTCGGCGAAGAGTGCTTGTGCGTTGGCAAGCATAGGCGTCAACAGCAATGCAAATGCAGCGATTCGAATTCGAAACATGGCGCAGCCTGCGTCTTCAAGGAGCACGAAGGGTAGAGGCAAGCCGTCGTGGAAAATGCGATGGCGGTCAAAGGACGGTAGGACCGCGTGACAATCTAAAAGCTTGACGCGGACATTGTCCCGAGACATTAAAAGAACATGGAAGTCGACTAAACCTGCTGCAATCTGGAGCGTCGCACACATAAAGATTCGCAGGAGTTCAATTGGGCAAGGCCAGATCGTCGAGCATCGCTTTGAGAAAACGCGCGGCTTCACCACCGGTGGCGGCGTGGTGATCGAAGGTCAAAGGATAGGAAATCCAAAGCCACTTTTCGTGCAGTGTACGCTGCGTACCCGCGCCGTCAACCGTCCGGCATGCATGAAAAAATGAAAAGGGTCAGGTCTTTTGTTGCCATATCACCCGTTCCGCCCAATCCTGCTGCTGCTCACGCAGTGCAGTCCAAAGTGCGCGCCGATTTCGCTCAGGGGATAATGGCCCAACGCATACGCCGCCCGGATCGCGGTATCGCGGTCTTCAGCAAGTAGCAAGTAGCAAGTAGCCTGGATGAAGCGCAGCGAAATCCGGGGGTTTCCACAGCGGAGCTGATGATTGGGGGCTTTTCAGAAGAAGCCCGGATTACTCTGTGCTGCATCCGGGCTACTCGGTTCCTTCGTTTTGAAGCGGGCTACGCATTTTATTTGTTCACTGACCCGAATGGCACTCCAAAAACCTGCGGTTTTTCGCCCCCTGACTCAGGGGGCTATCGCGGCTCCGGACTTGTTCAGAGGCTCCTTAAGTAAGTGCCATTTTTCACTGACCCCGGTTTTCTTTCATTCGGCTTCAAGCAGCACCGTATCCGGGATGAATACTTCCTCGGTCGCAAAGAGGTTGCGGCTCGCCTTTGCTCTGCGCCTGGTTGTCGCTTACCAGTAGTCGCACCAGAACGGTCGCGCCAGAACGTTGGTATCAACCGAGATCACGCCACTGTCTCCGCATGTCCCGAACCAGAGCGGCCTCGATCTCACCATCGGTCTTGGCAGCGACCTTTTCCTTGAACCTGCCGAATACTTCGGCGAGCACAGTGGCGGCAAAGGGGGCTCTGGGCTTGAGGAGCAGGCCGTCCCCGGTATCGATCATCATGAGCTCGAGCCCGGATTCCCAGCGATGGGCGTTCCTGAAGCCCTTGGGTATGATCACTTGGCCTTTGCTGGAGAGTCTGGTGGTTTCCATCGGTTATTCCACGCCGTAAGACGGTTCTAAGATTATGTTTGCTAGATCGGACTGTCAAATCGCGCCTATCCGGAAGAATTGTGCATTGGGTCGGGTCGGCCGCAGATTCGCGGCGCAACACCTCAACGAATCAATTCACACTCGCTGACTGCTCCAGCAAGTCGAGAGCTTGCTTCCACGCGCGACGTTGCGCTTTATCGCGCGCGAACAGTGCGGTGGTTTTCTGCAGCACCAGCACATAGGGCCGGCCACTGCGTCGGGTCACGTGGCTGAGCGGTAGCTCGCCGCTATCGATAACGTGATGCACGTGCTTGCGGTGCTGTTCGGCAAGCGGCCACTCGTAGCGGGTACGTTGGCCGTCTTGCAGGAATCCGTTGAGCTCAGCGCAGTGCTTGCAGTTGCAAAACAGTGGCAGGCGGATCGACCAATCTTCTTCAGACCGAGGCGCTTGATCGAGGAGGGCGGTGAGCAGCAGGCACCAATGTTCCCGCAGTGATGCCAAGGCAACGCGCAAGGGTGCGTCTGGATGCGCTTGCGCAGATCGCAGAAAGTCGAGCGCAAGCGTGGACTGGGTCGCGACGTCGCCATCCGTGGCGGCGAGCGCAACGAAAATTCCGTCGCGCACCGTGGCATTCTCGATTCGTGTTGCAGCGTCGATCAGCGCGAGCAGCGGCTTGCTCAGAGCCAGCAAGGCTTCGTCTCGCGACGACGCCGCCGGGATGCGACTACGTGCCTGCCAGCGCTCGTCGGTCCAGCGCCATTCCTGTGTCAGCAGCCCGTCCGCCAGTGAGCGCGCGTCGGTGCTCCCAGCGTCGTGCAGTGCCTGGCACAGCTCAGGCAGGTCACTTGTGATCCACTGCAACCGCTGGTTTTCGGATGCGTTGGGCGTCGGCTGCCACTGCGCCAGCCTGGCGTTGGACCAACTCAGCCCATAGCGCTCAATGCAGTGCAGCCAGTGTGCCGCCATGCTCGCCTTGAACTGTGGCAATGCAAAGGGCGATAGCAGCCCGGCCGCAAGCTGCGGAGTATCGAGTTGTGCGGCTACAGCCAGTGCCCGCGCGAACACGCGGTTGTCGTCGGCCTGTTCGACGGCTCGCGCCCAGAACGGCAGCAGCTGCTCTGCCTGCGCGGCCGCGGCGCTGGTGCCCTGAGATTTGAGCGTGCGGCTCAGTTCGCCCAGGGCCCAGCGCGGCTCGACCTTGGCGCGCATCACGAAGGCGCGTCGCCGCGGCCACAGCACGACCGCCGCGCGGTGATACCAGCGGTCTACCGTATTGCCATAGTTGCCCATGTAGCCTTCGTACTCGGACTCGAATGGATCGAACTCCACCGAAGGCTTGGTGTAGCAGAGCTCGCGCGGGTCGATCTCGTTGGTCATCATGACTGCCTTGCTATCGGCGCCCACGAAGTGCCTGATCTCCGCCCCGCTGTCAACGAGATCGGTAAGTTCGCAGTCACCCGTAGTCGCCGGTTCGTTGTCGTTGTCGTTGTCTTCGTCCTCGGCCTCGGCCCACTCCTCGCGGTAGCGCCGCCGTCGCGAGCCGCGGCCCCCATCCAGCTCGGATTCGCAGCTCCAGGTTTCGTGGATATCGGCCAATGCCAAGCAGATCCCGCACTCCAGCGCAGCGACAGTCGCCTGCAGGGCGGCCACGCGTGGGCCGTCGGCGCCTTTCAGGCGCTGCCAGGTCAGCCCGCGCCGGGTGTACTCATGATCGAGCAGGTAGATCAAACGGTCAGGCACGTCGCCTTCGCCTTCTCCCACCCAGCGTGGCGCAGTGTTCGATGCAAAATACTGGCGCACGCACTCAATAAGCGGGTTCAAAGCGGCGGCGGGGGTGGCGGGCCGCTGTGCCTCGCCTTCGAGTCGCAGGTTGTAGGTCATGACCACGCGATAGCCGCGCGTGACGGGACGCACCTCGTGCCGACAGTTCGCGTAAAACGCGGTGAAGCTGAGCTTGCTGGCCGAGCCGCGGACAACGACAGACTCATCATGGTGCTCGATCAGCATCGCGCCGCCGCTGAAGGCCGACGGTAAACCCACCACCAGGGTCGCGATCATCGCGTCACACTTCTCGGAATCCTGGTGACCGACAAAGAACTGCCCCGGGCCGTAGACCAGCAGATTGTGCAGCTCGGCGCGCAGACGGCAGCCCGCCGGCACGCCGAGGTCGCGACCGATGCGTTCGAGTTGCGCCTGCAGCGCGGGCTGCCAAATTTCCTCTTCGATGGTGATGCGCTGCCGGTCGATCTCGAACGTGTCGCGCACGCGCGGATCGAGGCAGGTTTCTTCCTTGTAGCCATGCTGTGCCGGCTGCGCCACGGCGCACAGTCGGCGTGCAGTCGCCGCGCTGATCGGAAAGCGGATACGGCCGACTCCCTCAACCGCGAGCGCAAGTCCCGCTGCTGGTAGGGTTCGGCGGCTGACGAATGCGGGCGTAGCGCCGATTGCCTGCAGTGCGGCCGCCACTTCGTTGGCGGTGGCCATCAGGGTGCCTCGCTGCGATCAACGATGTCGAGCTTGAACTGCCAACCCTCAAAACTCATCAGCATGCGACCGAACGCCTCCCAGGAGACTTCATGCCCGTCGATCACAAGGGCAGGCAGCGGCTGCGAGGCGCTTGAGTCCGACGTGATCCTGCCGCGCACCGTCGAGCCGCTGATGCTTAGGCCGCGCCCCTCCGGGCTCAGATGCGTAACGGCCAATGTGCGACGAATGCGCTCGATCATGGCGGCGAGCAGAGCCCATGGATCGGCATCGGCGTCGGCAATGATCTGGAACTGGTGTCCGCCGGGCGACCCGTCCACCAGCTCGAAGGCGTCAAGCGCCAGCTGACCGAACAAGCGCAGGCGGAAGTGGAACTCGCGCTCAACGGCGCGCGCATCCGTGATGCACACGGGAGTGAATCGCACATCCTCGAAGCCATCCACACCCATGCACGCAGCCGCATCCAGGTTGACGCAAGCAGTGCACAGTTGGCGATAGCAGCCACCGCTGCTGCCATAGCTGACGACGTCATGGGGCGGAGTGGCCGCGCCACATTGTTGACAAGCGATCAGTTGCATAGACATTGTGCACCAAGGTCTGGGTCTGAAACTGGGGAAATCGCGCGCGCTACGATACAGGACATGCCCGTCAACAATGGAGCGGCGGACGCCGCATGCACAGTGTGATCCGCTCATTGACTGACGAAAGCCTCGTTACCGAAGCGCTGACGAAGCCAGGATGAATTCGGCGTTTGATCATGGAGTTCAGCAAGGTAGCAAGGTAGAGTCAAAGGGGTCGAGTCTTGCTTTACGATATCGCAAAGGGAGAGTAGGCCGGGCGCTTGCGCGACCCGGCCCCTCGCAGAACCGGACTTGGAGCGTTACACCATCCGGCTCCCAGTAAGAGATTATCGAGACGGGGACGGGGCGTAGAGGTT
>JAWXCG010000134.1:0-14763 GCA_034440555.1 Pseudomonadota bacterium | reverse complement strand
GCATCTGTCGCGACAGATGCACGAATGCCATCCACGTATTGCGGCTCGACAGATTCTGGAAAGACTGCGCGCACGCGAACATACCGGTTCCACCGGCTTGGGCATGGGCGTTGCGATTCCACACGCACGGCTCGATTCAAACGCGCCCCCTTGCGCGATTTTCGTGCGTTCGCGCCGGCCGCTGTCATTCAATGCGCCGGACGGGCGCCCCGTGGATCTATTTTTCGCACTGGCGGTGCCTCTGCATTCCACCGATCTGCATCTGGAATTGCTGTCCGAAGTCGCCGAGCTGTTCAGCGATGCCACCGCCTGTACCCTATTGCGGCGTGCCCGTAGTGCCGCAACCGTAGTGGATGTCCTTTCCACGCGCTTCCAGGAGATTGCCTCGACATGATTCGCAAAATCAACGCCCGCGAACTGTTCGAGCAACTCAGCGAACGCCTCAAGCTTCGTTGGATTGCAGGCCTGCGCGGTGAGACACGCATGATCGAACCTGGAGAAGACCTGCAGCGCCGTCCTTCCCTGGTGGGTTATCTCAACATCATCTATCCCAACAAGGTGCAGCTGATCGGGATCGATGAGCTGAATTATCTGGACGCACTCGATTCGCGGCAACGCTGGGATACGATCGCCAAGGTCATTGGCTATCGGCCGACCGCGATTGTGATTTCGCGTGATCAGGCGATCCCCTCCGACCTGCGCGAAGCCGCAGAAGAATCTGCGACACCCATCTGGGTGTCTTCAAAACCCGGGCATGAGCTGCTCACCTACATCCAGTATCACCTGTCACGCGCGCTGGCGCGCAACACTTCGCTGCACGGCGTGTTCATGGAGGTGTATTCGATCGGGGTGCTCATCACCGGCGAGGCCGGCGCTGGCAAGAGTGAGTTGGCGCTTGAGCTGATCACGCGTGGCCACCGACTGATTGCCGACGACGCGCCTGAGTTCACTTTGATCGCACCCGATGTCATCGACGGCACCTGCCCGGACATGCTGCAGGATCTGCTCGAAGTACGCGGACTGGGCATCCTCAATGTACGCAACATGTTTGGTGACACTTCGATCAAGCGCAACAAATACTTGCGCCTGATCGTGCACCTCGGTCGGCTCGAGGACATTCATGCCAACGACGGTATGGCGCGCCTGCAGGGTGTAACCAGCACCCGAAGTGTGCTCGATGTGGAGATGCCGCAGATTACCATTCCAGTGGGACCCGGGCGTAATCTTGCGGTTCTGGTCGAGGCGGCCACGCGAAGCTTCATCTTGCGCGGCAAGGGGGTCGACCCGGCGCAGACCTTCATCGATCGTCAAGCCCATCAGTTGCGACGCCAGAACCCTTGGTGACCAGAAACCAACTTTCATGCAGCGGGGGACGGCGCACCGCCATATAAAATGTTCTAGTGTGGTGCCCAACCCCTGCCCAGCTCTACCCTAACAACGGGGAGTGAGCAAAGGCTTGCAGTACGCTCGAGACTTTCACGCTGAACGAACCCCATTGTAAAGAGATGGTCATGGTAGACAAACCACCGCTTCGCTTCACGCCGCCACCACCGTCTCGAGTCCGAGGCCAGAGCGGCGACCGTTTGATCGTACTGTCGGGTCTGTCTGGCTCGGGCAAGACGGTTGCGCTGCGTATGCTCGAGGATCTTGATTACTACTGCGTCGACAACCTGCCAACGGCGCTGATCCCGGCCCTGGTGGACGCCGTACATACCGGGCAGCCGGGTCGCTACCCGCGTATCGCGGTGGGAGTGGATGTTCGCAATCGGCCAGAGGACCTGTTGCGGCTGCCACACATCCTGGCGCAGATTGCCAAGTTGGGACTGAGCTATGAGATGGTGTTTTTGGACACGCGTGATGATGTGTTGCTCAAGCGCTTTTCCGACACCCGACGCCGACACCCACTGACGCACGACGGCCTGCCGTTGAACGACGCCATCGCCCTCGAACGCAAGCTTTTGCGCCCACTGTTGGCGATCGCCGACCGCGTGGTCGATTCCTCCGACCTCAATGTGCACCAATTGCGGCGCACCTTTGCCACCGAGTACGGCACCAACTCTGCCTCGATGTCGCTGCTGTTTGAATCGTTCGCGTACAAGCGCGGCGTGCCCAGCGACGCCGATTATGTATTCGATGCGCGCTGCCTGCCCAATCCGCATTGGGACCCGACGCTGCGACCGCTGTCCGGGCGCGACGCGCCGATTCGCGACTACTTTGCCAAGTTGCCGGAAGTTGAGAACTTCTACGAACAAGTGCGCGCATTGTTGGCGACCTGGTTGCCGCGTTTTGAAGCAGATCAACGCAACTACATCACTGTTTGCGTTGGTTGCACCGGAGGTCGTCATCGCTCGGTGTACATTGCCGAACGTCTGGCCGAGAGTTTCCGCACCTCGCGCGAGAACGTGATGACTTTCCATCGGGAGCTGGAATGAAAGTAAGTGTGCTCTTGCTCACCCATTCCGGCGTCGGCCCTGCTCTGCTGGGCGCGATGCGTGGGGTGATCGGACCGCTTCCGTTGATGACCGCAGCGATCGAAGCGGGCTTCCACGAAGAACCGGAGCATGTCTTCATCCGCGCCACCGCGGTTATCCGTGAGCTCGACAACGGCGGCGGCATCCTGATCCTCACCGACCTGTACGGTGCGACACCCAGCAATGTCGCAGCGCGACTGGTCAATCTTGGTTGCGTTGCGCGTCGCGTTGCCGGAGTGAATCTGCCGATGTTGTTGCGCGTAATGAATTATCCGGAACAAACACTGGACGAACTGGTGGCCACGGCTACCACGGGCGCCCGCAACGGAGTCGTTATCGATCATGCTTGAACAGGAAATCGTAATCAGCAACAAGCTTGGTCTGCACGCGCGCGCTTCAGCGAAGCTGGTGCAGTTGGCGTCAGGGTTCAGTTCAGACACTTTTCTCAGTTGTCGCGGACGCGAGATCAATGCCAAGAGCATCATGGGTCTGATGTTGCTTGCGGCGGGCAAAGGTACGCCGCTCACCGTCCGGGTCGTGGGTACAGACGAGAACACCGCGATGGCTGCAGTGCTCGATCTGTTCGCACGCAAGTTCGACGAAGGCGAGTAAAAATGGTCGCGACTGTGGTGAACACAAACATGCATGTTCGAGGCGAGTAAGCGCATGAGATCGGAATGGGAAGGCACCAGCGCGTCGCGTGGACTGGCTCTTGGCCGGGCGCGGGTGGTGTATTCCGCCAATCTGGAGATTGAAACCGACCTGCTCGCCCATGGCGCGGCGCCCAATGAGGTCAAACGCTTCGAGGCCGCACTCAGTGCCGCACGCCACGAGCTGCAATCACTGAGCGAGCGGCTGTCCGGCGCGCTGGCGCGTGATCTGGTCGAGATCATCGAAGCGCACGCGATGATTCTCGATGACCCCGATTTCATCGATGGAGTGGTGGCTCTGATCCGCAGCGAAAACCTGCACGCTACCGCTGCGTTGAAGCGCCAGCGCGATCTTCTGGCGGCTTCCTTCGATGCTATCGACAACCCTTACCTGCGCGCCCGTCGCGACGATATCGATCACGTTGTGCAGCGTGTTTTCGCGGCGCTGCAACGCGGCGGCGCCGAACCAGAGCGTGAGTCCGGCGCTGGCGGCGAAATTCTTGTTTGCGAAACTGTAGCGCCGGCTGACCTGGCGCAACTGCAGGAGCAAGGTTTGCTCGGCATCATTGCCACCGCCAGCAGCCCTTACTCGCACACCGCAATCCTGGCCCGAAGTTATCGGATGCCGATGGTGTGCGGCGTAAAGGGCGCACTTAATCTGGTCCACGACGGTGATCTGATCTTGATGGATGGCGACCGCGGCCAGATCATCGTGCAGCCCGACGCAATCGATCTAGCCCGTTTTCGTGCACATCAACGCGAGGCGGACAAGACCACCAAACGGCGCGCTCGCGAGAAGGCGGTCGAGGCGCGCACCAAGGATGGCTTCCTGATTCATCTGCATGCCAACGCCGAGGACAATGAGTCGATCGCCTTGGCGCGCCGTGTCGGGGCCAGCAGTATTGGCTTGTTCCGCACCGAATTTCTGTTCATGCGCAGACGCGAGCTGCCCAATGAAGAAGAGCAGTTCCGCGCCTACCGCGACGCAGTGATCGCCATGGGCGGCAGACCGGTCACTCTGCGCACATTGGATCTGGGCGCCGATAAGGCGATGGGTGGGCCGCTCGAAATTGCGCATGAAGAAAACCCCGCGCTCGGACTGCGTGGCATTCGCTTCTCACTGGCGAGACGCGACGTTTTTGCCGCCCAGATGCGCGCCATGCTGCGTGCGTCTGCGTTTGGCCCGGTGCGTATCTTGATGCCGATGGTGTCAGCGGTGGAAGAAGTGCGCCAGGCACGTCAACTTTACGAGGAATGCATGGCCGATCTGCGCCTGACGCGCACGCCCGTTGCCGATGAGGTTCCGCTGGGCATCATGATCGAAGTGCCTGCCGCAGTTCTGATCAGCAGCGAACTCGCCCGTGTCTCCGATTTCTTCGCCGTGGGCAGCAACGATCTCGCACAGTATGTCCTTGCCGCCGATCGCAACAATGCCGCCGTCGTTGCCAACTACGATCCGCTGCACCCAGCATTCGTGCGCATGTTGTTTCTGGTCTTCGACAGCGCGCGCCAGGCCAAGCGCCCGATCAGCGTCTGCGGTGAAATCGCCAGCGATCCGCGCTACACAGCGCTGCTGTTGGCGCTGGGCGTCACCGATTTCAGCATGCACCCGAATGCCATACCCGACGTGCGCGATACGCTTCGCGAACTCAATCGCAAAACCCTGCGTGGCAAAGTCGCGAAGTTTCTGCATGCGCCCGACCGTCAAACATTGCGACACCTGTTGGAAAGCTGAGCGCGGAATCCCGTACCCGGCGGTAACCGATGCCGTTTACTCCCCTGCACCTTGGCGCTGGAGCAGCTTTCAAGGCAATCGGTGGGCGCCACTTCAGTTTCATGGTGTTCGGTGGCACTCAGGTGATGATGGATATCGAGCCCTTGGTCGGCATCATCCGCGATAGCAATGTATTGCACGGTTACAGCCACACTGTGCTCGGCGCTGCGTTGATCGGCGCACTCGCCGGCCTTATCGGGCGCCCGATCAGCGTGCTCGCCTTGAAATGGCTGCGCATCGCGCATCCCCCATTCACCTGGACGGCATCATTCGCCGGAGCGTGGCTGGGCAGTTTTTCGCACATCTTGCTGGACGCCATCATGCACGCCGATATGCGGCCCTGGTGGCCCATAGTGTCCGATAACGGGTTGCTCGGCTGGATTTCAATCGACCAGTTGCATCTGGTCTGCATTGTGTTGGGTGTACTCGGCGCTGCAGGATATGCGTGGCGCGTACGACGTGGGCAGCGTCGCGCTGCTGACGGCGGAACGGGATTTGCATGAGCCTGGATCCCATCGTGTTGAATGTCGCTGCGCCATACAGCCGCGCACCCCCACCCGCCCCGCTCAATGCAGTCGCTTGCGAAATCGAAGGATCGCCAGGCTCATCATCACCACAGTGAATGCGACCAGTGCCAGCACCGAAGGCATCAATTCCGACAGGCTGGCGCCGCGCAGCAATACGCCGCGGATCAGGCGAATGAAATGGGTCAGTGGCAGTAACTGTGCGATCCATTGTGCGAACACCGGCATTCCGGCGAACGGAAACATGAACCCGGATCGCAGGATTGATGGCAGGAAAATGTTCGGCCTGTTCGGGAATGCGCAATCCGAGGACTACGATCTGACCGGCGTTCGGCGTCAGTAGTCCGCAGAACATGCGGATCATGGTCGATTTTTCGGATCCATTCGGTCCGAGAAATCCATAGACACTGGAGCCAGGTACTTCCAGACTGACTTGATTTACCGCCACCAGATCGCCGAAGCGACGCGTCATACCTCGCGCCCGAATGGCGATATCGGCCGTGTCATGAGTCGCCAAAGCGTGTGGCATGGTCGCGGCTCGAGTAAATGTCAAACGGCTACTGCCTCCCCGGCAGAGCCGGGGGTCTGCTTTCGTACTAGCAGATCAGGGTAGCGTCAGCATCGAATTGATCGTCGAGCGTGCCAAAGTCATTGGTATGATTTCTTCACGCACAATGCAGAAGAATGGATCTGCACCTTCCTGCTTCTCAGTGGCGAGCCGTCCACTGAGGATATCGCTTCCATCGTCGGGGACTTATTCAACGCAATGCGAATCGTGTTCGCGCAGCTTGTCGGAGAATGGAAAAATGTTGACGGCGAGGACCGGCTGCCTTTTCGCACGCGCGACCACCCAACAGAAATTTCCGGGAGAGTTCCAGGTTTGGCAAGGAAGCCTGCCGTCCAAGGATGGTCTGAACAAGTCACCACTTCGTCTTCGCGGCCGCGGGCAGATGCTCACCGCCTGAACTAAACCAGCTGCTGAATCTTACAGTGTGTGACTTCTTGCTCATGATGGGACTATCACTCTTCAAGAACCAGCATCTCTCGAGAATTGATGCCGCCCAGAGTGCGTCTCAATCGCCTCTCATGCATGATCGGAGACTCTATATGAGCGTTCTCGACCCCAGCATAGCCACCCTTCTGATCGCCGACGATGACCCGGACGATCGCCCCGCAGCGCAAGAAGCGTTGGGGAACTGTGACCCGCGTTGTGTACTGCCGTTTGCGGAAAATGGCGCCGAGCTTCTGGATATCTTGAATAACACGAGCGCGTTCGTCGAGGTTCCTGGTGGGCCACTGCCTGGGCTCATCCTGCTCGATCTAAATTTGCCGAAGATGACCGGGCTCGAGGCTCTGAGGGCGATCAAGGCGGACTCGCGGCTGTGCACGATTCCTGTGGTTGTCTGGACGACATCCCATGCTGTCGAAGACAGAGACGCAAGCTATCGGGATGGTGCCGCGCAGTTTCTCATCAAGCCGTATCGATTCCAGGAAATCGAACACGTTTTGTGCAAGGTGGCGCGTACTTGGCTTAAGGGCACAGGATAAGATGGACGGTCGTACACAGAAGTTTTTGCGCCATCACTATTGTTTTGATCTACCCATGGGCGTGGCTGTGTCGAGCGATGCTAGCGTGATCGAAACTCCGTTTCCGGGACGGAAGGTTGGCGATTCAACTCGCACTGACACAGCGGTCTAAGGCGTTTCACTGGATGCCTGAAGATCTAAGGGCCAGTGCCTCTTTTTTATACTTGGGGGTCCCATGGCTTTGGCAGTCGCATCTGATTCGCGCAACGCGCAGAAAAGCCGAATTTGTTTTGTTTGCTGGGCTTCTGCTCTCGCTGTTGGCACCCCTGACTGCGCAGGCGGCGCTGACCCTGACGCCACTGACCTGGGATGTAGTAGGTCTGGACAGCAACAGCCCACCGACCGGCCCAAGGCATTTTCCGGTCGCGGCACGGGTGTGCAGCACCGTGGCAACCACCAACGTCGCAGTCAACTTCATCTGGGACTCGGCAAACCCCAATATCAATCTGCGCACCGGTTCCCTGAGTACGCTGAATTTTGCGTCGCTGCCGGCCAATGGCTGTACCGACGCCTATTTCGAAGCGGAAGTCACGCAGCTGCCCGCGGCATTCGATACAGTGCGGCGCTACCACATTGCCGCCACTGACGGTTCGGGAACTGTGTCCCCGCCGACACCGCGCGAGTTGTACGTGGAACACTTGGTGTCGCAGAACCGCAATGCGATCACCAATATCCGCTTCGGGCCCAACCCCGGCAGTCTGACGTCTGTTGCGCCAGGTGGTGCGATGAACCTGGTCGTGGGCAACACCTACACGATCGAACTGACCGGAGGCACGGCGACCCAGGGCTACGAGCAACTGGAAGCCTTCATCAATTTTTCCAACACGGTATTCCAGATCCTGGCGGTCAACACGACGTATTCCGCCAACACATCGGTCTACGTCACCTCGCCCAGCGACAAGCTCTACGCCAATGCCTGCGGTTGGGAGAGCGATCCGAACAGTCCGAATTACCGCAGCTGCGTGGGCACCCCTGGCAAGACCGGCGGCAACAACATCGTTACGCAGTACACGATTCGAATCATCGGTGGCGGTGGCAGCAGCCAGGGGTTGAATTCGCTGATGTACGACTTTTCCGGCAGCAGCTTCCACTACAACGCCGACTATTCGACCAGCGCACGCATCGCCAACATCATCGATCCGACGACGGCCGGCATTGCCAAGTCGTTCAGCCCGAATCCTGCCACGGTCAACGGCGTTTCGGCGCTGACGATTACGCTCAGCAACCCGAATGCGGGCGATCTTGGCGGCTATGCGTTCGTCGACAATCTGCCGACCAATATGTTCATCGCGACGCCGGCGAATGCGACAACAAGCGGCTGCGGCGCACCGACCTTGACGGCCACTGCAGGAACGCAGACGATCAATTTCAGCAATGGCACGGTGGTGGCGAACGGCAGCTGCACGATCAAAGTAAACGTCACCACGACGACAACAGGGTCGTTTCTCAACACCACCCAAAATCTTTTCATCGGTGCGGTGGACACCGGAAATACTGCCAGCGCGACGCTTGTGGTCAATAGCGATCCGCCTCCCGGCAGTGGCATTTGCGGGCTGACACTGGCACGTTGGAATTTCACGACGGGGTTTACCGTCGCTGCGCCGGCACCGACCATTGCCAACGTCGCGGCTTCAGCGGCTGCTGGATCTGGGCTCACGCCCAATTCGCAAACGACGTTGACTGCTGATGGCACCAGTGCTTGGGGCTCGAACGGCAACATCACCACGGGCGCGACCTTGGTTACCGCGAACGACGATTACTTCGAGTTCGCGATCAATACCACCGGACTGACCCAAGTGTTCCTGAGTTTCGACGCACAGAGGCGCAGCGCCAACGGGCCACAGGGCATTGCAGTGTTCTGGGGCACCACCAACACGCGGCCTGAGACCGGCACGTCAATCTTTAGCAATGCCACCGCCATCCCAGCGCAGAACACCACCGTCGGCTTGGGTGCCGGCAATTCGATCGGCGTGACTTCGGGCCTCAATCCTTCCGGCAATACCTACTTCCGCGTTTATTCGTTCAACTCGGGCAACACCAATCCGGGTTCCGATCCGGTGTTGGACAATGTGCTGTTTACTGGCTGCGGCGTTGGCACCAAGCCCACGCTAAGCAAATCGTTTGCACCCGATCCCATCGCTGTGGGCGCGAGCTCGACGTTGACGTTTACGTTGAACAATTCCAATAGCGTTGCGTTGACCGGCGCGCGCTTCACCGACGGCCTGCCTGCGGGCACGCAGGTTGCAACGACGCCGTCGGCCTCAACGACCTGCACCGGCGCGCCGACCTGGGCACCCGGCGCGGGATCGACCGCACTGGTATTTGGTAACCCCACTGGAGCCACAATTCCCGCGAGCGGCTCGTGCACGGTCAGTGTGAATGTGACCGCGACCACCGCAGGCACCAAGACCAATGTCAGCGGTTTCCTGTTCACCAATGAAACCGGCACCACGACCACCAGCGTCGCCGTCGACACCTTGACGGCCATCGTGCCGCCGGTGATTGCCAAGCAGTTCGCGCCCACGCCGATATTGCCCGGAGGTGTGTCCAAGCTCACCTTCACCATCCGCAATCCCAATCCGGACAATGCGATTTCCGGCGTGGCCTTCAGCGACAACCTGCCGAATGCGCCGGGCATCATGCGTGTCGCCGCAGTGCCGAACGCGACTACCAGTGGCTGCGGTGCACCAGCGTATGCGCCGGTGGCTGCCGCCACGTCGATTGCATTCACAGGCGGAGCCATCGTAGCGGGCGGTACCTGCGTAGTCACAGTTGACGTCACCGCACCCGCAGTGGGCAGCTACAACAATGTCAGTACGAACGTCTCGCACATCGTCAATGGCACCCCGATCAATGGCAATACCGCCAGCGCAACGCTGGTGGTCAATGCGCCTAATCCCGCGATCGGTCTGCTCAAGCAGATCGGGCCCACCGCCAGCGGCCCGTGGTCGGGATTCCTTGCCGTCAATGTGCCGGGCAATGTGTTCTATCGATTCGTTATCGAGAATACAGGCGATGTGCCGTTGAGCCCGGTGTCGGTCAGCGACCCGACGGTGCCTGGCGCCGCCAGTTGTTCCTGGCCCAGCAGTCTGCCGGTGGCCGATATTCTGGACGAGGACCACATTGCGACCTGCGTCGTTGGTCCGGTTGCTGCTGTATTGGGTACTGTGGTCAATACCGCTACTGCATCGGGCACGTTCTCCGGCAGCACCGTTACCGATGTCGATAGCGCCACCTATGCCGATGCCCGAATGTCGCTGGTCAAGTCAGCGACACCGATGATCTACTCCACAGCCGGCAACATCATCAGCTACAGCTTTATCGTCACCAACACCGGTGCGGCCACACTCAGTGGGCCGATCACCGTGCTCGACAATCAGACGACCAATGAATCCTGTCCGGCGCTGACCACGATCGGCGATCTGGACAATTTCTTCGATCCGGGCGAACAGATCACCTGCAGCGCGACCTACACCATCACCGCTTCGGACGTGAGCGCCGGCAGTGTGGTCAACGTGGCGTCGGCAACCAATGGCACGACCACTTCGCCCTCGGATACCGAGACCGTCAATCTGGTCGGTCCGCGTCTGACACTGACCAAGACGGCAAGCCCGATACCATTTATCGTCGGCGTGCCTGCAAGCTACACAATCACCGTTACCAATAACGGCACCTCCAGCACCAGCGGCAACATCATCGTCACCGACAACCTGCCGCTCGGAATCACGCTCTCCAGTGCCACCGGCAGCAACTGGGGCTGCACCGGAACCAGCAATCTGAGTTGTACTTTCACCGGCACGCTCACCGTGGGTTCGAGCACGGTCTTGACCTTGAATGTTTTGGTGACGTCAGCTGCAACCACCGGAAACAATTCCGCCACCGCTATCGGCGGCGGCGACCCCACCTGTCCGGCGGCAGCAAGCTGTACCGATTTGGTGCCTGTCGGCGTAACCGCACCGATCCTGACGACGACGAAGAGCAGCGTGCTCAACAATGCCGTCGTTCCACCCAATACGCAAAGTGATCCAGGCGATACGATCGCGTACACGATTACTGTGGCCAACACGGGCGATGGTCCGGCGACCAACGTCAGCGTCAGCGATCCGCTCGTCGGCACACTGACCTGCAGCATCGGTGGCGGCGGCGTGGTGCTTCCGGTCATGCTCAATGCCGGTGCATCGTTGTTATGTACCGGCACCTATACGCTGACGGCGCTGGATGTCGGCAATGGCTCGGTCAGCAACACCGCAACCACCACCAGCGGCAATGTCTGCAATCCGACCACAGCCGGATCGGTGTGCAGCGACATCAATGTCACACCACTCGGCATGGTGCCGGTGCTGACCACCACCAAAACCGGCGTCTTGAATAACGCCGTCGTGCCGCCCAACGATCAGAGCAATCCCGGCGACACCATTGCCTACTCCATCACCGTCGTAAACAGCGGCAGTGCTGCTGCCAACGGTGTGAATATCGTCGATCCGCTGATTACGCTTTCCTGCACGATTGGGGGTGGAGGCGTCGCACTACCGACTACGCTCAATGCGGGTGCCTCGCTGATTTGCACCGGCACCTATGTGCTTACTGCTGGAAACGTCAGCACTGGATCGGTCAGCAATACGGCAACCACCACCGCTACCAATGTCTGCAACCCGACCACCATCGGTTCCACCTGCAGCGATACCGAATTGGTGCCGCTCGACCTGGTGCCGGTGTTGACGACGACGAAGTCTGCTGTTCTCAATAACGCGGTAGTCCCACCCAATGACCAGAGCAATGTCGGCGACAGCATCGCGTACACCATCACCGTCACCAACGGCGGCAATGGCCCAGCAACGGGCGTAAATGTTGCCGATCCGCTGATCGCGGCGCTGAGCTGCAGCATCGGCGGCGGCGGCGTAGTTCTGCCGACAACGCTGAACGCCGGTGCCGCAATGATTTGCAGCGGCACGCATACCTTGACTGCAGCGGACGTGAACATCGGTTCGGTCAGCAATACCGCGACGACCACCGGCGGCAATGTCTGCAATCCGACTACGCCAGGTTCCATCTGCAGCGACACCGAAGTCACGCCACTGGCTTTGGTGCCGATACTGACCACGACCAAGTCCGGTGTGTTGAACAATGCCGTCGTGCCACCCAATACACAGAGCGATCCCGGCGACACCATCGCCTACACCGTCACCGTGACCAACAGCGGCAATGGTCCGGCGACCGGCGTCAGCGTGACCGATCCACTGATCGGCACGCTCAGCTGCAGCATCGGTGGGGGCGGGGTGACATTGCCGGCCACGTTGAATGCGGGTGCAGCGTTGATATGCACCGGTACCTATACGTTGACCGGCAGCGACGTCGGCAATGGCTCGGTCAGCAATACGGCGACAACGACGGGTTCTAACGTCTGCAATCCCACCAGCGCCGGTTCTGTCTGCAGCGACACCAATATCATTCCACTGGGTCTGGTCGCGGTGCTGACGACGACCAAGGCGGGCGTGCTCGACAACACCGTGGTACCGCCGAACGATCAGAGCAATCCGGGCGATACCATCGCCTATACGATCACCGTAGCCAACAGCGGCAATGGCCCGGCCAACGGCGTCAACGTCGCCGATTCGCTGATCACGTTGAGTTGCAGCATCAGTGGTGGCGGTGTCTCGCTTCCCACGACACTGGCGGCTGGCGCATCGCTGATATGCACGGGCTCTTATACGCTGACGCTGAGCGACATCGGCAATGGGTCGGTCAGCAACACGGCAATCACCACCGGCTCGAATGTCTGCAACCCGACCACGCCGGGGTCGCTCTGCAGCGACACCGAAGTCACGCCCCTGGCACTGGCTCCGGTGCTGACCACGACCAAGAGCGGTGTGCTGAACAACGCCGTCGTCGCACCCAACGATCAGAGCAACCCGGGCGACAACATTGCCTACACCATCACCGTGGCCAACTCCGGCAACGGCCCGGCGACTGGCGTTGCGATAACCGATGCGCTGATCGGCACGCTCAGCTGCACGATCGGCGGTGGCGCTGTCACCTTGCCGGTCTCATTGAATGCCGGCGCCTCGCTGATCTGCATCGGTAGCTACACGCTGACCGCACTTGATGTTGGCAATGGGTCTGTCAGCAACACAGCAATCACCACTGGTTCGAATGTCTGTAATCCCACTACGCCTGGTTCCATCTGCAGCGATACCGAAGTCACGCCGCTGACTCTGGTACCGATCCTGACCACGGCAAAATCCGGCGTGCTCAACAACGCCGTTATACCGCCCAACAACGAAACCAATCCTGGCGACACGATTGCCTACACCATCACTGTTACCAACAGCGGTAATGGACCGGCGATCGCTGTGAGTGTCGCTGATCCTCTGATAACGGCGTTGAGCTGTAGTATCGGCGGTGGCGGTGTGACCTTGCCCACCACCTTGAATGCGGGCGCTGTGTTGACCTGTACCGGCACCTACATCCTCACGGCACTCGACGTCGGCAACAGTTCGGTCAGCAATACCGCCACCGCGACCGGCGGCAATGTCTGCAATCCCACTACCCCCGGCTCCATCTGCGGCGACACCGAAGTCACGCCGCTGGGCATCGTGCCCAATCTCACGGTCGACAAGGCGCACACCGGCAACTTCTCGCAGGGACAGATCGGCGCGCAGTACACCTTGCTGGTCAGCAATGTCGGCAGCGGTCCGACCTCTGGCACCGTATCGATCAGTGACACCTTGCCGACCGGACTCGTCGCCACTGCCATATCTGGAACCGGATGGACCTGTGTGCTGGCGACCTTGACCTGCACACGCAGCGATGCGCTGGCTGTCGGTGCAAGCTATCCCTTGATCACCCTGGTGGTCGATGTTGCCCTCGATGCACCTGGCTTATTGATCAATACGACAACAGTCAGCGGTGGCGGCGACACCACTCCGGGCAACAACACCGATACCGACCCGACCAGCATCAATACCACCAGCCTGCCTGATCTCACCATCGTTAAAACGCACAGCGGCAGCTTCGTGCGCGGTCAGCCTGGCGGCATCTACTCGCTGCTCGTATCGAATGTCGGCCTTGCCGTCACCAGTGGCATTGTTTCAGTGACCGATGCCTTGCCGACGGGCCTGATCGCCACGGCCATCAATGGACCCGGCTGGACCTGTGTGCTGGCTACGCTGACCTGTAGTCGCGCCGACGTGTTGGCCACTGGCGCCAGCTATCCGCCCATCACCCTGAACGTGTCTGTGGAACTCACCGCTCCCGACAGCTTGGTCAATAACGCCAGCGTCAGCGGCGGTGGTGACAGCAATCCCAACAACAACACCGACGGCGATATCACGCCTATCACCAACGGTCAGCCGACCGGGCCGGTTGTGCCGGTGCCCGCGACGAGTGCATGGGGCTTGATGCTGCTGATGATCACGGTGTTGCTATTCGCCATGCGCAAGGAACACCTCCAACTCAGGCGCAGATAGTCCTACTCGTGTCGCGTGCCCTGCCTTGGGGCACGCTCGCGAGTGAGCGTGTACCGTCTCCCACGGCATCGCTTTGACGATCGCCTTTCAGAGCAGGCTCGCCAGGATCGTGAGTGCCGTGGCGTGGGCGATGTTAGTGATGCGGCCAAGACGAACAATGCTGCGCGTACCAGCACCCCTGTTGCTCCGCGCCCCTGCCAGATCAGTGTTTGCCAGCTGGGACTGCGCGACGAAAGTGCAGCTACACCACCGAGCGTCGGCGCATACGCCATTTGCCGTCCGGAGCATTGT
>JAWXCG010000133.1:0-21046 GCA_034440555.1 Pseudomonadota bacterium | reverse complement strand
GCGCGCGCGCGCGCCGCCGAGCCAGATCATTCCCAGAGTAATCGCAAGGATCAACGAAGCGCTACCGAAATCGGGTTGTTGCAGCAGCAGCAGCACCAGAAGCCCGGTGACGAGCAGCGGCTTGAGCGTCGCTGCCATGTCGTTCTGCACCGCCGCCTGGAAACGCACCAGATAGCTGGCCAAATACAGAATAAGCAAAACTTTCACCGCTTCAACTGCCTGGAAATTTGAGAAGCCCAGGTGCAACCAGCGCCGCGCGCCGTTGACGCGCACGCCCAGGCCAGGCAGGAACACGGCGAGCAGCAGCAGGAAAGACAGCAACAGCAATACGCGACTGTTGCGCTCCCAGAATGCCAACGGCGTGAACGCAACGACTGCCGCAAGCGCGGCGCCAAGTGCGAGAAACAGCAGGTGCCTGAACAAGTAGTAGTACGGGGAAAAACCGGCGCCCTCGGCGACTGCAATCGAGCTGGAAGTGACCATGACAATTCCGAACGCAGCCAACGCACAGGCGATCAGCAGCAACCAGGGATCGAACTGTCCTTGCAGCTCGTCCCTGCGCAACGCCTGCAGCGGCGCTTTCCAGTAGTTGATCGTCGACGATTTAGTGCGCTCGTCACCGATTGCTCCGCTGTTGAAGGGCGTGTCGGTTACTGGCGCGTAGTGGGCAGGCATGCTGTTCACGGTCAGCGCACCTTCAACGTAGCGAGGCCGAGCAGCACGAGAATCACGCTGATGATCCAGAAGCGAACGATCACGCGCGGCTCGGGCCATCCCTTCAATTCAAAATGATGGTGAATCGGCGCCATGCGAAACACGCGCTTGCCGGTGAGCTT
Organism: Pseudomonadota bacterium; assembly: GCA_034440555.1. Taxonomy (GTDB): domain Bacteria; phylum Pseudomonadota; class Gammaproteobacteria; order Xanthomonadales; family Ahniellaceae; genus 0-14-3-00-62-12. Next base: position 20,210 of record JAWXCG010000133.1, on the reverse strand, counting down.
GAAGCTCGCGACCTGGATCATTACCGAGAGCGTTTCGACGACGAAGACGCCGCCCATCAGCACCAGAACCAATTCCTGGCGTACGATTACTGCAATCACACCAAGTGCGGCGCCGACCGAGAGCGCGCCGATATCACCCATGAAAACCTGCGCCGGATAGGTGTTGAACCAAAGAAATCCGAGGCCAGCACCGCCCAGGGCAGCACAAAAAATGGCGAGTTCACCTGCGCCGGGAATCGAGGGCACCCCAAGGTATTGCGAGAACACCGCGTTGCCGGCGACATAGGCAAACACGCCGAGCGCGGCGCTGACCAATACCGTAGGCATGATCGCCAACCCGTCCAGACCATCGGTGAGGTTCACCGCATTGGAAACCCGACCATCCAGAAATAAGCGATCACCACGAAGCCGAGCCCGAGGGGCAGGGCGAAGTTCTTGAGCATCGGCAGATAGAGCGTGGTATTGGCTGGCACCTCGGCGGTGTAGTAAAGCGCCAGCGCGGCGGTCAGGCCGAACACCGACTGCAACAGATACTTCCACCGCGCGGGCAGGCCACGGCTGTCCTTGAGCACCAGCTTGCGATAGTCGTCGATCCAGCCAACCAGGCCAAAACTGATCAGCACGAAAAGCACAATCCAGACATAGCGGTTGCGCAAATCCGACCACAACAGCGTCGACGCAACTACTGCGATCAGAATCAGCGCGCCACCCATGGTGGGTGTGCCAGCTTTTGAAAAATGCGATTGCGGACCGTCTTGACGGATGGTTTGGCCAACCTTGTATTCGGCCAGTTTGCGAATCACCGCTGGCCCTGCGATCAACGAAACCGCCAGCGCGGTCAGCGCCGAAAGGATCGCGCGCAGAGTCAGATACTGAAACAGGTTGAAACCGCTCATATGCGGTTTGAGCCAGGCGAACAGTTCAAGCAGCATGCGGCGTACCTCCTGTTGCTGTGCCAAGCACTGCGCCGACAACGCGGTCCATTGCGCTTGACCGCGAGCCCTTGATCAGTAACGTGATGCCTTGGCGAAGGTCGGCGCGCAGCACTTCGATCAGTGCGGCCTGATTGACAAAGTGTTCGGCAGTGGCGCCATAGCCTTTGCAGGTTTCCAGCGAACGCTCGCCGACTGCGCACAGGCGCTCGATGCCGCACTCGCGCGCATAGGCACCTACACTGTGATGCAGAGCCGCGCTGTCGGCACCCAGTTCAGCCATATCTCCGAGCACTAACCAGCGCTCGCCTTCGATTCCGGCGAGCGTGTCGATTGCCGCACGGACCGATCCCGGATTGGCGTTGTAGCTGTCATCAATCAAGCTTGCGCCACTGGCTAGCGGGCTCTGCATCAGGCGACCGCTGACCGCAGTCGCTGCCTGCAATCCATCCTGAACGTGGTAGATCGCTGCGCCGGCGGCGAGTGCCAAGGCAGTGGCTGCCAGGGCGTTGCGCGCATTGTGTACCCCGGCCAGCGGCAGGCGCACTTCGATATCGCCCAGTGGCGTGGTGATTGCGAGATGTTGCACCGCGCCGCCGGAGATCACGCGTCCGCGAATCTCCGCTGCATCGGTCAGACCAAAGCGGAAGACCTGACGAGATCCCGCCAGCCCAATGAAGTAGGAGGCGAATGGATCTTCAGCGTTGACGACCGCAATGCCCTGGTCAGACAGAGCACTGTAGATCGCGCCCTTGGTCACAGCAACACCTTGCAGCGAATGCATGCGTTCGAGGTGTGCCGGTGCGATGTTGTTGATCAGCGCGACGTCGGCATGCGCAATGTTGGCGAGGTACTCGATGTCGCCAGGTTTTCCGGCGCCCATCTCGATCACCGCGTAGCGGTAGTCGTCGGGCAGCGCGCAAAGCGTCAGCGGCAATCCGATTTCATTGTTGAGCGTGCCCTGCGTGGTGTGGCAGGTACCAGCGCGCGAAAGGATTTCGTGGGTCAGTGACTTCACCGTGGTCTTGCCATTGGAACCGGTGATGCCGACCACGCGTGCTGCGCAGCAAAGGCGCCAGCGGCGCGCGATGTCACCGAGCGCAGTCTGGCTATCGCGTACCACCAGCTGTGGCAGATCAACCGCCACTGGATGCTCGACCAGCGCCGCGCTGGCGCCGCGTTCGCGGGCTGCTGCCACAAAGTCGTGACCATCGACGCGCTCGCCCTTGATAGCGACGAACAGATTGCCCGGCTGGAGCGTACGCGTGTCGGTGCTGACGCCGGCGATTTCGGCGTCGGCGTCATTGACGCGAAGTGCGAAGGCTGCGGCGAGGTCGCTGAGGCAGGCGTGGATCATGCGGCAGTTGCCCCCGCGTTACCTGCCTGTATACCGTGGGCTGCAGCGGACACGTTGGCGCCTGCGGCGGTGATGTCCATGGCTAGCTGCGCCTCGTGCAGGTCGTCGAACGGATGCTTGACCCCATTGATCTCCTGATACGCCTCATGGCCCTTGCCGGCGATCAACACGGTGTCGGCAGAAGCCGCCATGCGCACCGCCATGCGGATCGCCTCGCGACGATCGCGTTCGATGCACGCGCGCCTCGGATCGCGCATGCCGGCGCTCACCTCGGCTGCGATCGAAGCACCATCTTCATTACGCGGATTGTCATCGGTGATGATCGCCGCATCGGCCAGACGTTCGGCAATTTCACCCATCAGCGGGCGCTTGCTGCGATCGCGATCGCCGCCGCAGCCGAACACACAGATAAGACGACCAGCAGTGTGATCGCGCAGCGTGGTCAGCGCTTTCTCCAGTGCATCAGGCGAGTGCGCGTAATCGATCACGACCAGCGGCAACTCGCCATCGCCGCCGAGGCGGTTCATGCGTCCGCGCACGGGTTGCAATTGCGATAGGGATGCGGCGATGTCGGTGAGCGTCCAGTCCAGTGCCAGCAGTACACCAGCGACCAGCAATAGATTCGCGACATTGAAGCGACCAAGCAGAGCGCTTTGGATGGCAAAACGTTGCGCATCCGCTGGGTGCTCGCCGCCGACCAGCTCGAAATGGATGCCGCGCGCATCGGCGCGCGCGTTTTCGGCGCGTAGTGTGGCGTCACGACTTCCGAGCGCACTGGTGGTGATTACGCGAGTGGCACGCGCCTGTCCCAGCAATTGTGTGCCGAACTCATCGTCAATGTTGATGACGGCGGCGCACAGCTCCGGCCAGCGGAACAACTTGGCTTTGGCAGCGCCATACGCATCCATGCTGCCGTGGTAGTCGAGGTGGTCGTGGGTCAGGTTGGTGAAGCCGGCGACCGCGAACCCGAGTCCGGCAACGCGGCCCTGATCGAGTGCGTGGGATGACACCTCCATCGCCACGTAACTGGCCTGCAGGTCGCGCATTTGGGCAATGGCAGCGTGCGTGGCCAACACATCGGGCGTGGTGCGCTCGCCGGCGACCAGAGCGCCATGCATCCCGGCGCCGAGCGTGCCAATGGTTCCAGCGCGATGCCCGGCGCGCGTCAGCGCCTCGGCCAGCAACTGTACGGTGGATGTCTTGCCGTTGGTGCCGGTGATCCCCAACAACAACGGCGTTGTCGAATGACTGCCGTGGAAGCGCGTGGCGATGGCGCCCAGATGCTGTTGTAGATCAGGCAGCACGAGCACCGGTACGGTCAAAGCGCTGTCGCCCGCTCGATCACTGAGAATCGCAACCGCGCCGCGTGCGATGGCCGCACTTGCGTAATGCAGACCATGCTGGGCGCTGCCCTGCACCGCGACAAACAGTTCGCCCACTTGAATATTGCGACTGTCCAGTGCCAAGCCACTGATGCGCAAGTCGGGGGCGTCGATCCATGCGGCCAACAAATCGCGCAGCGATATGCCGTTCATGGCATCACCCCTTCGGCGGCCAGATCCAGGTCAACCTGCGCGGTATCCCATGCCGGGATCGTGGAGGGCACGCCTTGGGCGAGCAGGGCAGGTTGCAAAGCGTCCGGTGCCACATTCAACAGACGCATGGCGTCGTCCATGACGCGGCCGAACACGGGTGCGGCCACCAGCCCGCCGTAGTAGACCCCACCCTGCGGATCGTGAATCACGATGGCCGCTGCAAGCCGCGGACGCGATGCCGGCACCATGCCGGCGAACACGCTGATATGACGGTTCTCGTAGCCACCCGCACTGGCGCGACGCGCCGTGCCAGTCTTGCCGGCAACGCGATAATTGAGCACGCGCGCCTTGATCGCGCCACCTTCCGGACCGGTCACGGTCTCCAACATTTCGACCAGGCTGCGGGTTATTTCGGGATCCAGCAACTGCGATTCGCGTTCAGCAGTTTCCGCACCGAGAATAAAGGTGGGCGAGTTGCGCAAGCCGCCGTTGGCCAAAGCTGCATAGGATTGCGCCAGCTGCAGCGTGGTCACCGACAAGCCATAACCGTAGGACAGCGTCGCTTTCTCTACTGCGCCCCAGGTATTGGGTTCCGGCAGGGTGCCAGCCGACTCGCCGGGAAATCCGGAGCCAGTGGATTGACCGAATCCGAAACGCCGATACATGTCGTAGAGATGCTCATCATCGAGCGCCTGCGCAATGCGCGTCGCGCCTACATTGCTGGATTTGGTCAGCACGCGGGTCGGATTGATCACGCCGAAATCGCGGATGTCGCGCACCAGATGATTGGCCACCATCAACGTGCCGGGGTGCGTGTTGATTTCCGTGTCGGGCTTGAATTTCCCACTCTCCAGGCCGGCGGCCACAGTGAACGACTTGATCACCGAGCCCGGTTCAAATACGTCGGTAACCGCCCGGTTGCGACGCGTTGCCGGATCGTTGTTGCCGCGCGCATTGGGGTTGTACGAAGGGTAGTTGACCATCGCCAGCACTTCGCCAGTCGGCACGTCCAGGATCACCATCGAGCCGCTGGCGGCACTGTTCTCGAAGATCGCCGCCTTCAGCTCGCGATGGGCGAGGTATTGCAGACGTCGATCCAGCGTCAGGCGTAACTCCTGGCCCGGCTCAGCGGCGCGTAGTTCCTCGATGTTCTCGACCGTTTCGCCGCGACGATTGCGGATTACGCGCTTCACGCCGGGTTTTCCGAGCAGCCAGGAGTCGAACGCGAGTTCCAGTCCTTCCTGGCCCTGGTCATCGACATCGGTATAGCCAACGACATGGGCGAACACTTCGCCGCCCGGATAGAAGCGCCGATACTCGCGCTGCCCGTTCAATCCCGGCAGACCCAGCGCCAATACTTGTTCCGCTGCCTCCGGCGGTAACAGTCGACGCAGATAGATAAACTCTTTGTCACGGCGAGATTCCAGCCGCTCGACCAGATCGGCCTCGCTGAGGCCCAGCAACGGCGCCAGCTGGGTGAACTGCGCGCGTGCCTCCAGCAGCAGGCGGGGTTCGGCCCACAGTGACACCATGGGTGTCGAGATCGCGAGCGGCTCACCGCGACGATCGGTGATCGGTCCGCGCGAGGCGGCTACCGGCATGTCACGCAGAAAACGCGCATCGCCCTGATCCTGATAGAACGACTTGTGCAGCACCTGCATGCTGAAGGCTTTGCCAATCAAGCCAATGGCGCAGGCGCCCAGCACCAGCAGCAGCACGTAGAGGCGTTCGGGTCCGATCGGTTTTGACTTTATGCGGGTGGCGTTCATGCCAAACCCTCGCCATTGCTTGCGCCCGAACCGGCCGCAATCACGCGCGCGGCAATGCGTGCCGGCATGCTCTTCGCAAACCGCCACGCGCAGGCGGCCCAGGCTTGCGCCTGTGCCGAATATGGGGAGTTCGAAAGCCCAGGCTTTCTGCTCCCGGCGTGAGATGACATCCCCCTCACGGCCTCTTCCTTCCTCAGATTTTGACGAACGTCCGCAACCTCTGTGTGCTGCTTTGACGCTTACTGTTGGCGCGAGTCGAGGGTCGTTGAATCGACAGTTGTCGATTCGACTTTCTCTTGCCTCGTTCCTGGCCGGCTGACCTCACAGTTGCCGAGCCTGTTGTTATTTCGCTGCACCGGAAATCCCGACTCAGCGTCTGATCACCACCGTCTCCGCCGGGCCTGGAAACACCATGCCCAGCTGATTGCGCGCCAATTGCTCGAGGCGATTGGTTTCCGTCCACGTCGCCTGTTCGAGTTGCAGGCGGCCGTACTCAATATTCAACTCGTCGCGTCCGCGCTCCAGTTCCGACAGAGCCGAGAACAGTTGGCGCGACTGCTGCCGTGACGACACCACACCAATTCCGCTGGCCACCGCGCCGATCACTAACAGGATCAGTGCCAGCAGGCGTGCGCTCATGGGAGGCGCTCCGCAACCCGCAATACGGCACTGCGCGAGCGTGGATTGGCGGCGCTCTCAGCGTCGTCGGCCAGCACAGCGTCGGCGATCGCGTGAAAGCGCAACGTTGCCTGTGGCAGCGGTGGCAGCCCCCGCCGCACCGGCATACGCTCGGCATCGCCGCGTATGAAACGCTTCACGCAGCGGTCTTCCAGCGAGTGGAAACTGATTACCGCCAACCGACCGCCTGGCTTCAACACCTTTGCACTTGCCTCCAGTCCTGCGTCAAGATCCACCAACTCGCGATTCACATGAATGCGGATCGCCTGAAACGTACGTGTCGCCGGATGCTTGCCCGACGTACCCCGCCCCACCAATTTCGCGATCAATCCAGCCAGTCCCAGCGTGCTGACGATCGGCACCGCCACGCGTGTCTCCACAATTGCTTTGGCGATCCGCCGACTGGCCTTCTCTTCGCCGTATTGCCAAAGCACATCCGCGATCTCGCGCTCACCCGCCCGGGCCAACCACTCGGCTGCGCTTTCGCCGGCGTGCGGGTTCATGCGCATATCCAGCGGCCCATCGTTCATGAAACTGAAACCACGCTCAGCCTGATCGATCTGCGGCGATGACACGCCCAGATCGAGCAACACACCATCCACTCGCGCACCGTCGTCACTGTTCCGCGCTTCAGTCCACTCGGCCATTTCGGCAAAACTGCTGTGCCGGATGGAGACGCGCGCGTCTGCCGCAAACTCTTCTGTCGCCACCCGGATCGCGTCCGGGTCCTTGTCCATCAGCAGCAACCTGCCGCGTTCACCCAACCGCAACAGGATTTCCCGTGCATGCCCACCGCGCCCAAAAGTGCCATCCAGATAGGTTCCGTCCGCTCGGACCGCCAGCGCGTCGATCGCCCGATCCCGCATTACCGGGATGTGTTGATCGCGAGCTCCGGCTGCGTCCTTTCCGCTTTCAGGCTTTGCGCTTACCAATTTTTTGCTCACAGGCTCAGCTTCAACATCTCTGGCGTGACCTGGGTCTCGCCGATGGTTGCGGCGATCTGGCGCAGATGCGCCTCCTCACTCCACAACTCGAATTTGGAACCCATGCCGAGCAGAATCGCTTTCTTGTCCACGCCCGCGGCGCCACGCTGACTTGCAGGCACCATCACCCGACCACTGCCATCGACTTCGGCATGCGTCGCCGCGCCCACCAGTTTCAGCTGCAGATTGCGGTGCACCGCCACCAGATTGGACAGCGCGTTCACCTGATCACGCACCTTTTCCCAATCGCGCACCGGATACAGCCAAAGGCAGCCCGGTTCGAAAGGGTTGTAGGTGAACACCAGCCGGTTACCGCACTGCGCCGAAATCAGCTCGCGATGGGCCGTCGGAATGGACATCCGGCCCTTATCATCGATCGTGATTGCGGTCTCACCTTGGAACATTTTATCCCACCAAAAGCCACGTAATTCCAACATTTGTCACAGGTGCCCACATTAGACCCCCATTTCAGGCGCGTCAAGCGACGGATTTGGGCAAAAAAGAAGCCGGGCAAGCCCGGCTTTGCATGCTGCGCAACAAACTCGTCGACTCAGTCCGGCAGGTGCAGCCGAATGCTGGTGCCGTTGCCTTTCTCGGAAACCAGCTCGAGCCGCGTGCCGAGCTTGGCGGCGCGTTGCCGCATGCCACTCAGGCCGTAGCCGTTGCGCGGCACATCATTGGCGGCAAAGCCGCGGCCGCTCACGCGCGCTGAGCGCTCGCGAAGCCAGCATAAATCGTCTGCGCACAGGGCATGCTGCTGGCGCGGGCGAGCAAGTTTGTGTAGGCTCCTGTGCAAGGAGCGACACATGGCTACCAATCTTGCTATCGACCCGGAGCTTCTCGACAAGGCTCTTGAGGTAAGCGGTGAACGCACAAAGAAGGCCGCGGTGACGATGGCCCTGCAGGAGTTCATCGCTCGCCGGCAGCAGCGGCGTGTCCTTGAGTTGATGGGCAAGCTGGATTGGGATACTTCATACAATTACAAGGCTGAGCGGTCTCGCAAGTGACTCTACTTGTCGACACCAGCGTCTGGTCCTTGGCGCTACGGCGCGATACGCAGACGCAAGGGCCAGAGGTTCAAGCGCTCATAGACGCGCTCAGTGGTGACGGCGTAGTTGTCACTATGGGTCTGGTGGTGCAGGAACTTCTGCAAGGATTCAGCGACCCCAAGGCAGCGTCGGCAATCGTGGAGCGCTTCAGTGCGCTGGCATTGATTCACCCGGAACGCGACGACTACGTTGCTGCCGCCGAGATCAGAAACGCTTGCCGGCGCGGCGGTATTCAAATTGGCACCGTAGACGCACTGATTGCACAAGTCTGCATCAGCAACGATCTGACGCTTCTGTCCACGGACCACGACTTCTCGCACGCTGCAAAACACTGCAGGCTGAGGGTCTGGTCGCCAAAGGTGCGTCGGAAACGCGATGCCTAAGGAATAAAGATGGATCGCGCCCAGCCACCATTTGACCGTTTGTTGGACGAGCCCGGTCCTTCGCGCGCGTGCGCAGCACCAGAGGTCAGTCTATCTGCGCAGCGGGACCCGACGTCGCGGTCGCGATGACCGCGATATCCTCATGTGGCGTTTATACACCGCATCAAAACCAAGCAGATTTATCCGCCGAGCGCTACTTTCGGACCGACACGAATGGGTTCAGTACTTTCACACCGAAGTGCTTGAAGTCCGAGACGTTGCGAGTCACAACGGTACGCTTATGCACTATCGCGGTAGCGGCAATCATCGCGTCCTCATAGAGCGTGTCGGATTTTCGATGCATGAGACGAGCCCATGCTCTGGACACTCCTGCATCCATTGCAATCACGTTGAATGAAGCAGAAACGAGTTCCAACCACTGCTCAAGTTCGATGGCTTTGCGCTCATCTTGCTCGCGCGTCAGCTCGATACCAGCCTGAATTTCTCCAATCGTTGCTGCCGAGATGTGCAGTTCTGCATCCGAGGCACCTTGCATCCACTGCAATACGGCGCCATGGGGCCTAGGCTTGCGAAGCTCCGATACAACATTCGTGTTGAGCAGGTACATCGCACTTACCGCAGCGCTGCGGGAGTGCGTCTGCGCGCCTGCCCCCTGGCGGAAGCTGGAATCTCTGTTCGCGCCTGATTCGACAGCAGCAATTCCTTAAGTGAAGGTCGAGCAGCTGCTTGGAGACGACGCCACTCATTGGCCGGCACCAACACTGCAGCCTCGGCTCCGCGTTTCGTTACCATCTGCGGGCCCTCGGCCAAACACCTTTCCAGGAACTCGCTGAACCGAGCCTTGGCATCTTGCACGGGCCACGATTGCATGACTTTGCCCCTAGCTGACTAGCACTCTGACTAGAATCGCATGAGTGAAGAATGCGGCTTACATGCCCCGAACCGCGAGCAAGATCGCCCGCGTCCGCGCGCCAGAAATTCGCGCAGTCAACGTCATGCCCGGCACATTGAACACCGCTACCGGCAAGCAACCATCGTTCTTCCCCATCCATTCACTGCATCTATTACGCCGTCGCTGAAGTAGGCGGTCAGTTGCGCCGCTGAAGCGGGTCAATTTGATGATCAAAACGCGTACCCATGCGACACACCGCGCGTGCGTACGCGTCGGTGGACAGCTATGTCTACGACTTCAATGGGGCACTCAACCAAATCTTGTCGTGCGCCTTGAGGCGCCAACACGCATGAACATGAGCTCATCGCTAAGGAAGGTCTGAATAAGTCATCATTTCGTCTTCGCCACACTGCTTATTGCTTGCCAAACCCCAAAAAACCTGCGGTTTTTCGCCCCCTGACTCAGGGGGCTATCGCGGCTTCGGACTTGTTCAGAGGTTCCCTAAGTCGCGAACCTAACTATGCAAGCCGACCACCGGGGGAGGGTGTCGTTCAAATCGAGCGCTGCCGGCCGGCGGCGGTTTAACGCGTCGTTGGGCCTTCAGCTCAGGCTTGCGGTATTCTTGAGACCCAGTTCGTAGCAGCATGCTATGAAGCTCACTCTCGTTGTTGCACGCGAAGAAGATGGTCGTTGGATTGCAGAAGTCCCGGAGCTGCCCGGAGTGCTGGTTTATGGCAATACCGAGGTCGAGGCAATGGCGCGGGCAGAGCTGCTCGCACTACGCGCACTCGCTGAACGAATCGAACATGCCGAAGCTGGGCCCGAAGCCATTCAAATTCTTTTGCCCGCTGCCGCGTGAATGCTGGGCCATCCGTTCGGGCCAGAGCCCTACTTCAGGCACCGCTGTCCATCGGTTGGAAAATAAGGCGCCAATCGGGTTCCCACAAAACGCTTGAGCGCGAGGGATGGCCCGATTATGTCTTCGCATTCCACGACGGAGAAGAAGTTGGCCCACGGATGCTTGCCCGCATTGCTAAACATACAGGGCTCACACCTCGCGACCAAGAGCGCTATCTCTCGCCTTGAGTCCGCCGGAAAGCATGCGCCGTCTTTGGCTACGCTCAAGCGTTACGCCAGCGCTGTCGGGTGCGAACTCCAAGTTCGCCTGGTGCGCCAGAAATCCACGTGACGCCCAACGAATAAGGTGAGTTCGCGCGCAGCCGCGATCTGAATCGTGTATTGGACGAACCCGGTCCTGAGCGGGCGTCGCGCGCGCTCAAGGAAAACCATTTTTGGGCTGCTGCCCCGGTGCGCGCGATTGCGGGCGCTTGGGTGTTTTTAGGCGCGTTGATGCAGCGTGCTGGCGTGAAGCGCAGTGTGATCGCGCAGTTCTTGTGTCGGGATGCGCGAATTTGAATCAGGTGCGGACCACAGCTTGCGGGCCTGCTGCCGCGGTGCTGATTGGGGCGGTGGGTCGTCGTGCGTCAGAGTGCCTCGCCGGTGATCGCAGTGATCGGTATGGGGGCTGGCATTGCCGTGCTGTCAGCCAAGATCGAATCTGCATTTGCAGGGTGTTCATCGGCGCAGCACATCAGGGGCACAGCAGGGCCGTCGGGTACCGCTGCGCGGGACCCGACCTACGCGCTAAACGCATAGTTCCGGTCCAATATCCGTGCAAGAAGTCAGTGTCCAGGTCTTGTGCTGCACAATGCCCTTCAGTCGCTGCGCCGTACGTTTCCGCACTGCACAACGCTTGGCAACTGACCAAGCGCGCAGTACGCTCAAGCCCTATCCGCGGGGGATGGTCATGCGCGCATCGACTCTTATCCTGGCATGGGCCGTTTCGGGGCTCGCGTGGGCAGCGAACAAAGCCGACAGTCAAGTCATCTTGCACTCGGGCACCGATGCCGCGTTGCACATCGACCACGGCAAGGCCGCAACGCCGGTGACGGTGCAGCCTTTTAGCTACGTGTCGTACTACATCGATCTGCCATCAAACATTGCGTCGATGACGGTAACCACTGCGGGCGCCACCGGCGAGGCCGATCTGCTCATTCGTCAGGGCATCCCGCATACCGCCAACAACCTGCAGGATCTTCTGGCGCAGTCGTCGCATTTGGCCAACACGGCGGGCGGCAACGAGTCGATCGCGATCACACGAAGTTCGACCCGAGCGATCACGCCGGGCCGTTGATGGTTGACTGTGCTGAATCCTTCCGCCACGGCAGTGACTGTGCAGCTGGATGCGTCCACCACGCTCGCCGGCAATGCGTTTGCTTTGTCTGCGGGTCAATCGGGGACCTGGTATCAACCGAGCAAAACGTATCAGGGCTTCTTCGTCGAGATGCTGTCGTCAACATCTGCGCTGGCGATCTGGTTCACCTTTCATCCGGATGGTAAGCAGGCTTACTTGCTGGGCGTCGGTTCGGTCAGCGGCGACACGATTACGTTTCCGGAAATGACGCGCACCCGCGGCGCCAGATTCGGTTCGGCCTTTGTCGCCTCGGACGTGGTGCGCGAAAACTGGGGCAGCGTGGTGCTGACCTATGACGCCTGCAGTGCTGGCTATGCCAGCTACCTGCCGTCGCAGACTGCCGCTCAACAGGGTTGGCCAGCCGAACAACTGTACCTGTCGCGCCTCACCACCATCTCGGGCCTGCCTTGCCCGACACCGTTCACCACGCAACAGAACTCGGCCAAATATCTGCGTACCGGCATCTCCGGCGCCTGGTTCGATCCCGCACGCTCGGGCGAAGGTTGGCTGGTGGAGACGCTTACCAACACACTGGGACTGATCTACTGGTTCAGCTATACGCCGACCGGCGAGCAAGCCTGGTGGGGCGGCGTCGGCGATATCAGCAATGGCAGCATTACGGTGAATGCCGCTGTGCAACCGATCGGCGGCCGCTTTGGCGAGGGCTACAACCCGGCACAAGTCACGCTCACGCCCTGGGGTCCGTTCGCAATGACGTTCAATGGCTGCAGTCAAGCCGTGCTGGCCGCCTACGGACCAGCAAGCTATGGGCCTTTCGACTACAACAATATTGCGCGCATCACCACACTCGCCACCACCAATCCCTGCGGATTCGCGGTAGCACCTGTCGCGGTCACTGGCGCAGTGCAGGCGCCATCCGGCAGCTTCGCCGATGGCGACACCAACAATCCGGCGACCCCGAATCGCGACAACGATGTGCCGGCGCAGGAACAGGTGCTCAGCAATCCGGCCATCGTGTCGGGCTTTTTAGCGGCGACGGGTACCGGTCGCGCTGGTGATCGATTCCAGACTGCCACCGATGTGATTGATGCGTACACCTTGCCGATGGTGCAGGGCCAGGTGATCCGGTTGGCGATCTCGGACCATAACGCGGCGGCGCCTGCGGCCACCGACTTCGATCTCTACCTCTATCCCGCGGACAATTCCAGCCAGCCAATCGCCTCTTCCCAGGGAACCGGTGCCATCGAACAGATCATCGTGCCGTCCTCGGGCAACTTCGACATCGTGCTTGCCGCCTATCAAGGTTTCGGCAACTACGTCCTGTCGGTCGACAACAGCGGCACCGCGATGGCATCCGTACCCGGCGCATTGTCATCGCTGGTCAAGACCAGCCCCGGCGACAACATCGTCGCCCTCAAGACGCCGGATTCGCGCCCTGGCAAAGCCGCCAGCAAGGCGGCGGAACTCGGTTTGCGATTCGAAGCGGGTGCGGCAGATCGATCGATGCTGCTCAATATTGGCGATGAGGCGCAGCGGAAGTCTGCTGCCAAATCGCTTGGCATCCGTTCGGATTCTGGCCTGCTGAGCAAGGACAGCCCATGGACGATCAGCAACCCGGAGCATCGTGCGAACTATGAGGTGATCCAGTTTGTGAAGGCGTTGCGGGCGAGACCGGAGATTGAGTATGCGGAGCCGAACTACGTTGCCGAAGCGATGGCGGTTCCCAATGATCCTGACTATCGATTTCAATGGCGCTATCCAATGATCAACCTACCTCAAGCTTGGGATATCACCACGGGCAGCAGCAACGTGGTCGTTGCGGTGATCGATACGGGTGTAGTGAATCATCCAGACTTTGGCAACAACATGGTCGGCAGCCTCGGCGCGGATTTCATTCGAAGCACACTGATGTCATTGGATGGCGATGGTATTGATCTGAATGCGTTTGACGTGGGAGACGAAAAGAATCCGGATGGATCTTCGTCGTTTCACGGTACCCACGTTGCAGGCACGGTGGGCGCCGCATCGAACAATGGCATCGGCGTGGCGGGAGTCGCTTGGTCGACCGCGCTAATGCCGATTCGAGTGCTCGGAAAGGGTGGTGGCACTTCCTACGATATCGCGCAAGGAATCCGCTGGGCCGCACGCCTCTCCAATGATTCACAGACTTTGCCTGCACGAAAGGCGGATGTGGTCAACATGAGTCTGGGCTGCGACACCAGAAACGGCCCCTGCCCTCTCCAATGCGACGCTACAACGCAAGCAGCAATCAGTGCGGCACGTGCAGCCGGCGTAACGGTAGTTGTGTCGGCTGGGAACAATAACCAGCCGTTGGTCGGCACTGCAAACTGCGACGGCGCAGTCGTGGTCAGCGCCGTCGATATCTATGGACAACGCGCGCTCTACAGCAGTTATGGGCAGAACGTGAAGGTAGCTGCACCTGGTGGCAACCTAGCGACTGGAGACCGTTTTGGAGTCCTGAGTACTCTGGCCAGTGATGCTGGTGGCGTATTCAATGAAAACACCTTCGGCTTCGACCAGGGCACCTCTATGGCTGCGCCCAATGTGGCTGGCGTTGTCGCGCTGATGAAGTCTGTGTTTCCCGCAATGACGCCCGCACAATTCGATGGCCTGCTGTCTAGCGGAGCAATCACGCGCGACCTCGCCAACAATGGCCCCACCATACGCGACGACCAATTTGGCTACGGCCTGATCGACGCCTTCAAAGCCGTTTGCGAGGCACGTCGTCTAGCGACGAGCCAAGCCCTGCCACCCGCTGCGCTGGTCGCACCATCGGCTTTGGATTTCGGAACAACTCTGTCCACGCAGAACGTGACGCTGAGCAATATCGGCCAGGGCACATTGACCGCTTCGGGAGCGACCAGCAACAGTCCGTGGCTGACTGTCAGTCCGCAGAGCGTGAACGCCCAGGGCCTTGGCACCTACACGATCTCGATCAGCCGCACTGGCTTGGTCGCCGCTGACTACGCGGGTCGGGTGGATTTTGTGACCAACGCCGGCACCAAGAGCGTGCCCATCTCGATGCGCGTCGGCGCAACACAGCAGGCCGGCGATGTCAGCACCGTGTATGCGCTGGTGATCGACGGTTTGACCGGACAAACCGTGTATGAAACGTTCACCAATGGCAATGCCGGAAGTTACCCATGGTCGCTGCCCAGCGTCCTGCCCGGAAACTTCTACATCCTCGCCGGCACCGATATCGACAATGACTTTGTTATCTGCGATGCCGGCGAAGCGTGTGGTGCCTACTTCACCTTGTCCGCTCCATCGCTGCTCAGCATCAATACCCCCGTCACATTGAGCAGTTTTTCAGTACTCCCCGACTCCGCGATCCTCAGCGGCGCCGCATCGGCGGTTAACGCAAAGGCACTCGGCAACTTTTTCAGCATGGCGCGCCGAAGAGCGCCGGAGTGAACGCAGCCGCAGGGTGGTGGTGAGCGCAGCAAACCTCGCAGGCTTTGGTCGGCAACTCGAATGCCTTCCATTGCGCGGGCGCCACATCGTGCCATTGCGCCGCTGTGGCGGGCAGGTCGCCCGGTCGCCCTTCAACGTGGATGATCGCCGGGAGTGACGGCGTGGCACGATGCTGCATGTAGCCGACACCGGCAATCAGCAGCACGATGCTGGTTAGAAGTGGCCAGAGTATGGGCCACACCATGGCGAGACGATTGCGCTCTGCCTTCATGTTTCGCCAACCAACCCGCCTGCGTGGCTTCGAGTATCGCCGCGAATTTTGGGCGATCAACGGCACAGTGGATGGTGACGGATTCAGACGACCGGTTTCGAGCGCTCGCATTGCCCCGCCCGGACGCTCACACGAGCGGTCGGCACGGTCACTCGGTGCGGTTGCGTACATACCGCGCAGTCGGGTCTGGATAGCCTGTGGCTTGCCTATGAAGCCACTCCCGACGCAACCCGCAGCAATTGCTCAGCACAGTCCGCACGAGCTTTCGTTGTCAGGCTGCTGGACTGCACGTGGCCTGGGCGCCATCGAGCATCAGCTCAACGCGGTGCGCCTGCCTGCAAACACGCCAGCCGTTGCTGATGGCGCGCAGATCGAGGCACTGGATTCTGCAGGGGCGTGGCTGCTGCAGAAGCTGTTGCTGCGGCTGCAGAAAGCGGGCGCTGAGGTCACATTGCGCGGCCTGCGTCCGCAGTTCGCCAAATTATTGGATGTAGTGGTGCAACAAGTAGCCGAGCAGACGGACAAGTCCCCGCCTTCGGCCAAACCTGCGCCATCGACGCTGGAGCGAATCGGTCGCGGCGCGGGGGCCATGGCTCAGGAGACGCTCGCCCTGCTCAGCTTCGTCGGCGAATGCGCGATTGCACTGTTCGGCTGCATCGTGCACCCGACACGAATTCGATGGCGCCCGATCCTGTTCAACATTCGCAGCGCCGGCTTCGAGGCGCTGCCGATCGTCGGCGTACTCGCCTTCCTGCTCGGCGTCGTCGTTGCGTATCAGGGCGCGGACCAGCTCCGCATGTACGGCGCCAATATCTTTGTGGCCGATTTGGTGGGTGTTTCCATGCTGCGCGAGTTTGCACCGCTGATCACTGCGATCATTGTCGCGGGACGTTCCGGATCGGCGTATGCCGCGCAAATCGGAACCATGACAGTGACCGAGGAAGTCGATGCCATGCGCACAGTGGGCATTGCGCCGCTGGAGATGCTGGTACTGCCCAAGCTGATCGCACTGGTGATTGCACTACCGCTGTTGACCGTGTTTGCCGACGTGCTGGGCGTGTTTGGCGGCATGATCATGGCGCGCTCGCAACTTGACGTTGGCTTCGTCGAGTTCCTCGACCGTTTCAACAAGGCCATCGTCATGTCGACTTACACGGTCGGTATCGGCAAGGCGCCGGTATTCGCGGTGATCATCGTCATGGTCGGCTGCTTCCAGGGCTTCCGCACCAAGGGCGGGGCCGACAGCGTCGGTCGCCAAACCACGCGCAGCGTTGTGCAATCGATCTTTCTGGTGATTGTCGCCGACTCCTTGTTCTCCATCGTTTTCAGCATGCTGGAGCTTTGACATGCCACCCGATGCGCCCATCGACGAAGCAGTCATCGAGCTCAGCAAGGTGTCAACGAGCTTCGGTACTCATGTCGTGCATTGCGCTATCGACCTGGAAGTGCGTCGCGCCGAAATCTTCGCGTTGATCGGCGGCAGTGGCTCGGGCAAGTCGACGCTGCTGCGCGAGATGATCTTGCTGCATCGTCCCAATTCGGGTTCGATCAAAGTGCTCGGCATCGACCTGCAATCGCTCGATGAGACCGAGGCGCTGGAGATGCGCCAGCGCTGGGGCGTGATGTTTCAGCATGGCGGTCTGTTCGGCTCGCTTACGGTGTTGGAAAACGTCGGCTTGCCGCTGCGCGAGCACACCGACCTGGCAGACGGGTTAATTGATGAAATCGCCGCATCAAAGCTCGCCATGGCTGGCCTTGCGGCCGAGGTCGGCGCTCAGTACCCGTCGGAGCTCAGCGGCGGCATGATGAAGCGCGCGTCGCTCGCCCGCGCTTTGGCGCTCGACCCGGAACTGCTCTTTCTGGATGAACCCACGGCCGGTCTCGACCCGTCCAGCGCCGCTGGTGTTGACGAGCTTGTGCTCAAGCTACGCGATCTTTTCGGACTGACCATCGTGATGATCACGCACGATCTCGATTTGCTCTGGCAGGTCGCCGACCGCGTCGCCGTCCTCGCCGATGGCAAGGTGCAAGGCACCGGATCAATGGCCGAGCTATCGCGGCTGGACAACCCTGCGATCCGGCAATTTTTTTCTGGCCCGCGCGGCAGGGCCGCGCAGGAACAGGAACCACCACCGAAACACGCGCAGCAAACAACGCAGAACGCGGTTGAACCCGACAAGGACATTGCGAGGTCGTCATGGAAACCAAAGTAAATTATGCAATTGTCGGCGCCTTTGTTCTTGTTCTCGGCGCTGCGTTGATTGCTGGCGTGCTGTGGATCGCTTCGGGCGGCGCTTTCAAGACTAAATACGATCTTTATCTGGCGATTGAAGATGAGTCCGTGGCCGGCTTGAACGTCAATGCGCCGGTCAAATACAACGGTGTCGACGTTGGCAAGGTCAAAAGCATTCAGCTCGATCCGGGGAACCCACAACGCGTGCGGCTGGTGTTCGCAATCGAGCGTGGCACGTTGATCAAGGAAGACACAGTTGCAGTATTGAAAACACAGGGGCTGACGGGTATCGCCTATGTCGAACTCGACGGCGGCGCGCGGGATTCGCCCGTGCTGCGCGTCACCGCGGGAGAACCCTATCCCGTCATTCGAACCAAGCCCTCGCTCAGCGCGCGCCTGGAAAACGTACTGACCAACGTGCTGGCAAAACTGGACAGCACAGCGAACAGCATCAATGCCATCCTCAGCAATGAGAATCGAATCGCATTCAGCAGTGCGCTGGCCGACATCGCCGCGTTGACCCAAACCCTTGCAGCGCGCAAGGACACGCTGGACGCCGGCATTGTCAGCGCCGCGCGTACCTTCGAAAACGGCGCCCGCATGACCGCGCTAATGGGTCCGGTCATCGAACGCATCGGACGTGGCGCGGACGCCGTGGAGAAGATGGGTAACAACGCTGCGCTGGCCTCCGAGAGTGCCGGCAAGACGATCAACTCGGTCGGCGCCGACGTGCAGCGTTTTACCGGTGAAACACTGCCGGAACTCGAACGACTGATGGGCGAGCTCAACGTACTGTCTGCATCGTTGCGACGATTGAGCGAACAAACCGAGCGCAGTCCCAGTGGCCTGCTGTTCGGTCGCAGCGGTGTATCCGATGGGCCTGGAGAATCTTCCAGCGGCGCCGAGTCCGCTGAGAAAAACAGAAGTGGATCCACCAAGAGGCAACGACAGCCATGAACAACTGTGCATTCTCTAACAGCCCCGCATTCTTCAACAGCGCCGCATTCTTCAACAGCGCCGCATTCTTCAACAGCCCCGCATTCTTCAACAGCTCGTTCATCCTTCAAGCGGTGCGTTGTTGTGCCATGGCCATGATTTTGGCTACCACCACTGGCTGCAGCATGCTGTTTCCGAAGGCGAGTCCACAACCGTCTTTCTATTCGCTCGACGGCAGCATGTTCGAGCCGGCGGCCGCAAACGTTGAAACGTCAGGCGCTGCAATCACAACGCCGACGCTGATCGTCAACCCGCCGCGCGCCGCTGCAGGTTTCGACAGTCCGCGCATTATCTATGTGCGCGAGGCGCACAAGCTCGAATATTTTGCACGCAGCCAGTGGATTGACACGCCGGCGCGCATGCTGGCACCGCTCATTGTCGCCGCGGTCGAGCATGGCGGCGCGTTTGGTGCGGTCATGCTGACTGCGAGCGGTGCCTCCGGTGACATGCGCCTCGACACCGAGATCTTGCGCCTGCAACAGGATTTTTCCAGCCAACCCAGTCGCGTGCGTTTCACCTTGCGTACCTACATCGTGGACACCGCGACACGCCGCGTGCTTGCCTCGCGCGATCTGGATGCGACGGTGGCCGCGGACAGTGACGATCCTTATGCCGGTGTTGTCGCCGCCAATCAAGCGGTGCAAGCGGTGTTGAAACAGTTAGCAGATTTCTGCAGACAGACAGCAGTTGACTGGCGCGCCACGGCTGCACATGTAACACCGCAGATCGAGGAAACCGCGGGCAAACGCTAGCGCGCCGCTGGCGACGCCTTTGGCCGAGCAGTGCGCGATGACGGGCAGATGCGGATCAATTTCGCGGTCGGCTGGTGAATTGAGCGGCTGATTGTGCGGTATTGCGCTTGTGGCGCGGCGCGTGCCCGTGAAAGAATCGGGCCAGACAAACTTTGAGGTGCCGGGCGTGATTGATCCCGACGGCTACCGACCCAATGTGGGCATTGTGCTGTTGCAGGGCGACGGGCGCGTCTTTTGGGCGCGCCGCGTTTCTCGCGATGGCTGGCAGTTCCCACAGGGCGGCATGAATTCAGATGAGACGCCGCTCGAGGCGATGTATCGCGAGCTGCGTGAGGAGACCGGACTGATGCCCGAGCACGTGGATGTGCTGGCATCAACGCCCGGTTGGCTGCGCTATCGATTGCCGCAACGCTTTGTGCGGCGCCACGAGCGGCCCACCTGTATCGGTCAGAAGCAGGTCTGGTTCCTGTTGCGCTTCAATGGCGTTGAGGCGGATTTACGACTGGATCTGTGCGAAGAACCCGAATTCGATTCCTGGACCTGGGTGGACTTCTGGCATCCGCTGGAAAACGTGGTCGTGTTCAAGCGCGAGGTGTACGAGCGCGCATTGCGTCACCTCGCGCCATTCGCAGCGCAGATCTGCGCGATTGCTGATCCGGCAAAATCGGTGTTGGCGCCGCAGCGCGCCGAAAAACGCTTCGGCTGGCTGCGCTGAAGCTGTTGTAGGTTC
>JAWXCG010000132.1:0-7967 GCA_034440555.1 Pseudomonadota bacterium | reverse complement strand
TCCCACGACCCGCTGGCGTTATCGGCCAGTGTCCAGGTTGCCTCGGCTTCAACTCCTCGAAAGCGAGCGTCCTGCTGGCTCCATTGGCGAATGGGCAGTTCGTCGTCGACATCGACTTCACCGGTATCCACCAGATAGATGAAATCGGAAAACCGGTTGTAGTAGGTCTGAGCCTTGGCCTGAAAGTTCTCACCGTGGAAATGCACACCGATTTCGACTTGGTTGGCGGCTTCTTCAGTCAGATTGGGGTCGCCTATTTCGAACGCAGCGGTAGCAGCGTGCGGACCGTTGGCAAAGAGTTCTTCTTCAGCTGGCGCGCGTTCGGCATGGTCGAGATTGCCGACGAGGTCCCATTGCGGAGCCAGCTTCCAGATCGCTCCCGCCGACAGGCTCAGCGGCGTGAAGCTACGTTTGCGCACATCAGGTGACAGTGTGGCTTCTGGATCGGTGCGAACAGAATCAAGGCGTGCACCAAGATCGATTTGAAAGGCGTCCCACTGCGCACGCTCAATGATGAATCCACCGATGCCCTGGGTTTTGGTTCGCGGCACAAAGGCTTCTGCGCCTACCGCCTCGAACACACTATCGAGCCCTTGCAGGCCCCATGCGCCGGTCCATCGGCCATGCGCTGCATGGACAAGTTCGACACGGCCCTCGGTTGCCTTTTTTTCAAATCTTGTCCCGACTTCGACACCTTCGAACTCAGTGTGTTCGTAATCGGTGCGCGCCAGGCTGGCACGCAGCTGGCTGACGCCCGCGAAAGGATCGGATATCGAGAGCTTCGATTCGTAGCGATCCTGTTGCATGTCCAGAAATACCGACGGCTCGCCCGCAGCAGCGTCACCTGGCTCGCCGGGATTGCCATAGGCATTTTCGTAGCGCGAGATGGACGCGCCCAAAAATCCCCACTCTTGAATGAGCGAACCACCAAGCGCGCCCGCCTTGGTGTCAATAAAGGAATTGGGTTGCACGCCGTCAGGCGTCTCGTAATCTTTCTGGTTGCGATACACCGCATCGGCGTGCAAGGCGAGTTGATCGCTACCCCCGTCAATGCGCAACATGTCGGTATTGCCATCACTGACACTATCGAAGCGTGCTTCAGCACGCCCGGAGAGCGGCGACGCTGGTGCATCCTCCGGGATGCGGCCATCAACGACATTGACCACGCCACCAATTGCGCCGGACCCGTAGAGCAGTGTGGAAGGTCCCTTGAGCACTTCGATCTGATCGGCGAGAAAAGGCTCCATAGCCAGCGCATGATCCTGACTGACAGCAGAGACGTCCTGGCTGCCTAATCCGCCGGAAAGCACCGAGACACGGGCACCTTCAAGGCCGCGGATGACGGGACGCCCAACGCCGGGTCCATAGTTGGAGCTTTGCACACCGGGCAAGCCGCTGATGGTTTCGCCCAGTGTTGCTGCCCGGCTTTCGTCAAGCGCTTCGCCACTCAGCACCTCGACGGGTTCGGATAACTCTTCGGCAGTACCGCGAAGTGGGCTCGCAGTCACTACGATTTGATCGAGGCTGGCCGCGTCGTCATGGCGGCGATCGCTGGCCGCATTGTCGGCAGACGTATCGGCGTGGGCAACAGAAACCGCGCTTGCCAGCGCCACAGCGATCGCCAGGGCGAGCCTGCAGTGGGTGGAATGATTCTTCTTCATGCACAATCCTTTTTAGAACAATAAAAATCGAGAACCTCACTCACTCAGAACGGCTTGGCCGTGGAGCGCGAGGTCCATAGGTCAGTCAGCCTTGCTGGCACACCCGAGCACGATCCGGTTGGCGACGCGCATAGTTGCCCGATCGGCGCCTGCGGACGCGACTGCTATTTGGCGCGACGAGCAACGCCGCCAATCGCGGGTGATTCGGATTGGCGCGCAGTGGCGACAGTGTGCGGCACAAGTCACTGGCTGGCGTACTCGACTTATGCCTCCCACAGTCGCTCGCGACCGCTTGCGCGGCGTCGACGAACACAGCCGCCGACTAAAACAATCGCGAGGGATTGTCTTTGCGCGAACAGGGAGCCAAAGGCAGCTCGGGGGCGCTAAGCCAGCGGCGGCCGGAACGGTGCGCTGGTTCGTTGGAGTGGAACCGCCGAAGCGGGTGGTGGCGCTACCCTGATGCGATCATAGGTGAACGCCGCCACCTCGATGCTCGCGGCGTTGTCGGCGTACGCACTGCCGGAATCACCCTCGTGCAAAAGCCCATGTGCGCCACGCACGTTGTGCTGATCAAGTTGATGTTCGGCACTTTCCAGCCCGCTTCGCCCCGGCTCATGACTGTAGGTCCGGAGCAAATGCCCGAGCGCGTGAATTTCACAAAATGGCGCCAGCATCGGCTTGATCACCACGCCCATCATCAAGAGTGCCAGCATGCTGACGCGCAGGAAGGAGGCAAGTGATGAGACAGAGAGAGTCATTTTTTGAGCATAGGCGATCCCGATGGCTGAGCACAACTGCCGGTTGGCATGTGAATTGCTGATCCACAGCACGCACATGGCGGCGCGCGTTGCGACCGGGGAGCGGCGCCATGACCAACGACACGCCGATGGCCAGCAGCAAAAAACCGCCTGCTGTGCATGCGCTTTGGGTATCTTCGTCGCATGCCCCACTGCAGTCTCCGCTCCGAATGCCGCGCAGCCTTTCAGCCATGACCGAACCACCGCTCCCTACCCGCGCGCCACACACCGCCTCCGCGGTGGTGATTGGCGCTGGCCCCGCCGGGCTGATGGCGGCTGAGTCAATCGCCGCAACTGGCGGCGCTGTCGATGTTTACGATGCCATGCCCTCGGTCGCGCGCAAGCTGCTGATTGCCGGTGTGGGTGGACTCAACATCACGCACTCGGAGCCGTTTGAAGCCTTCGTTGCACGTTACCGAGACCGCGCATCACGCGTGCGTTCATGGCTTGAACAGCTCAATGCGGGAGGCATTCGCGACTGGGCCAAAACGCTTGGCATCGATACCTTTGTCGGCAGTTCCGGCCGAGTATTTCCCACCGACATGAAAGCAGCGCCGTTGCTGCGCGCCTGGTTGCGTCGGCTCAGGCGCATGGACGTACAGATTCATTTGCGTCACCGCTGGCAAGGGTTCGCCAACGACGGCGCCTTGCAATTTCAAGCCGGAGAAACACGATTTCAGCGCCCGTTTTCAGCCGCGGTGCTGGCCCTTGGTGGCGGCAGTTGGTCGCGACTGGGTGCAGATGGACGCTGGGTCGACATCCTTTCGAATCTCGACATCGCGGTAGCGCCATTGCAGTCGTCCAACTGTGGTTTCGATGTCGACTGGAGCGACCATTTTCGGGAACGATTCGCTGGCGAGCCGGTAAAGGCAGTGCGCGCCAGTATCGCGCCGTCACCCGCCGCCGCTGGCCTGCAAGGCGAGTTTGTGATCAGCACGCACGGCATCGAGGGCAGCTTGATTTATGCGCTTTGCGCAGAGTTGCGTGAGCGTTTGCATCTGGATGGCAAGGCAACCTTGAATCTGGATCTCGCCCCTGGGCGTGATCTGCGTCGGCTGGAGTTGGAGCTCGCAATGCCGCGCGGGCGCCGCACACTCAGTGAGCATCTACGGCGTCACGCCGGGATCGAGGGTGTCAAAGCCAATCTGCTGTATGAGCTCAGCGTTCGCGAGCACCTGCAGAACCCGGTGTTGCTGGCTGGGCTGATCAAGTGCCTTCCCGTCCAGCTGCAACGCACGCGTCCTCTCGACGAGGCCATAAGCAGCGCGGGCGGTGTGCGGCTTGAAGCGTTGAATCCACAGCTTATGCTCAATCAGCGTCCGGGTGTGTTCTGTGCCGGCGAAATGCTGGACTGGGACGCCCCCACCGGCGGCTACCTGCTCACTGCCTGTCTGGCCTCCGGGCGAGTCGCCGGTGCGGCCGCAGCAAGTTGGCTGCGTGCCACGAGCCTGGTCCAGGGTAGTTTCGAAAATCCTACGTGCATGGCACACTCTAGTCCCACCACTAAGGAGGCGTTATGAGCAAGGGTATGGACCGCAAGAAGGAAGGCAAAAAAGCGCCCGCCAAGAATCTGAAGGAAAAACGCGCTGAGAAGCAGTCGAAGAAAACCAAGTAATCCGCAAAGCAATACGAAAGGACTTCGATGCGGCTGACGACAGGTGTCCATGGCCGGCGCCGGTCAGCCGCGTCAGCGAGGTTCCAGCAACACCGTTGCAGCGACACTGATTACCCGATCGAGGAGTTCAACATGCCAGACTCCGAACGCCGCAAAGCCGCCAGTGAAAAACTCGCGCGGCTAAAACGCGAGCTCAACGACAGTCAGGTGAATACGCTCAACAGTCTGGAGCAATTTGGCTGGGAGCTGAAGTTCATCCGCCACAAACTGTTCCAGGATCCCATTGCCGTAGTCTTTGATGGCAACCGCGAAAAATTCGCCGTGCTCGAAGCTGACGGAAAATTAAACGAAAACCCCGGCTTCGACATCCGTCACTAGTTCATTCAATCTGGACCGGGGCACTGAACGAGCACATCGCCGCTACATCTGCGCAGAGATTTCAGTATTCAGTCGGCTCACACCTGTTGGCCGACACGCGTGTGCCACCGTCATTTGTACGCGCTCTTGGCGCAGGCGCCATTGGCAGTCTCGGTCCAAACCGGCTGTTGTGTGAATGAACATCGTCGACACAGAACTTCTCGTTACGGGGACAGTCACAATCGAGACGTGGCGCAACCGACCGCACTTCAACCGACATGCACTTCAACCGACCTGCCCTTCATTTGACGTGCGCTCCCAGCAACGAGAGGCGATCATGAGCGTCCCGATTCCGACTTGGATCAAGGCAACTGCTGGCGTGCTCGCACTGGGTGCGGTGGGCGCTGGCGCCTACTACTTTGGGCAGTCGAAGACAGCACCAGTCTCGACAGCGGCAACCTCACCAATCAATGCGGCAGCCGATCCCGCACCCACCATCCAGTATCCGGTTGCGGCAGTTGCGAGGCAACCGGCAGAGGTCGACTCGACACCGTTGCCTGATCTGCAGGACAGCGACGCGTCCGCCATCGCAGAACTGATCACGCTATTGAGCAACGCTACGGTCGCGACCTTGTTGAAGCCCGAGTTTTTGATTCCGCGCATGGTCACCACAATCGACAATCTTCCGCGTCAACGACTCAATTCGCATGCACTGCCGATCAAACGCGTGCCCGGCGATTTCATCATTGCTGCAAGTGGCGATGAGGTGTTCATCGCCGAGACCAATAGCGCGCGTTACGACCTGTACGTGAATGCCTTCGTCGTAGCCGACAACGCGCAGATGCTCGCGCTTTACCGCCGCTGGTATCCGCTGTTTCAACAGGCGTATCGCGAGCTGGGTGACCCCAATGCATACTTCAACGATCGTCTGGTCGAGGTGATCGATCATATGCTCGACGCTCCGGATGCCGCGCCACCGATCGCTGTGCTCAAGCCGCGCTCAATGTGGGAATTCGCTGATCCCAACCTGCAGTCCGCGTCAATTGGACATCGACTGATGCGGCGCCTCGGTCCGGCGCATGCAGCACAAATTAAAGCCAAGCTGGTCGAACTACGCGCTGGCGTCACCGCGCTCGAAACGACACCTCAATAGCGCGCGTCACCGGTTCAGTCGAAACCACAGCCACGGGCGTCGTCGCCGCCACTCAATAGACTATCGTGGATGGTAATGACAAGTGATCTGGTACTCGAGTCGTCATTGCTTGCCAGGTCAACGTGACTGGCGACCAGGAGATACATGTCGGGCCCCAGGATTGATAAGCCCCCAACCCGGTGCAGTGTTAGTAGTGCCGCTGCATGATCCGCGATCGGGCTAGCGCAGGCTGACACGCGGCCAGAGAGTTGCAGCTACTGGATTTTCCATAGCGAGCGCGGCAAAACCGCGCAACGGCGCGCGCGGCTGCATACCCGCCCCGAAATCGAACAGCGGTGAGACGCGCGCATCGTTTTCGTCGAGGGCACAAAGCTCTCGTCGGAACACAAAAAAACATCCGTGCGCACGTTACGCACCAAGGCTCGCGTCCGACGCCCTGCACAGAACAGGTTCGGGCGCAGAGCAAGACACGCAAGCGCCCGAGCGGACCAGCGTTGCTGGGCGAGGATTGCATGCTACTGCTGGTCACGAGCAGGTCAGCTTGAAAAACCGATGCAGCATTTTCGGCACTACGCGCAATCGATTTCGGCGCGGTCAGGCGCGCTCTCAGCTGAGGAATCCAAGCGCGTGACTAATGTTCACTGCCGCAAACTTTTATGCGGCTTGCATGCGTTGCATGAGTCCAAGCGTAGATTTCCACTGCAGCCCAAGCGTTCGCCGCGCTGCACATGGATAAGCCGGCGATAAATCCGAAACCGACGCTCAACGCAATAGCCCAACAGTGTTCGCGACCGAACTACCTACCTGTCGAATTTTACAGGGGGCATCTTCAACACACGATGCGACTATCGGATTCACGGGGAGCGCTGCAGCACCCGGAAACCGGCAGGGTGATCTTTTCACGGTTGCCATTTGGCCGCGCATACCCAAGGGGGATGCCAACAATGAACACGCCATTCCAGTCCAGCACCATACTCATCGGTGATGACGATGCCGACGACCGCTTTCTGGTCGAGGAAGCCTTGGCCGAATGCGAGCCACGCTATCCGTTGCGATTCGCGCAGGATGGCGTGGAAGTCATGGACTATCTGCACCGCGTTGGACCTTATGCGGACACGACGGCGTATCCCACGCCCGGCCTCATTCTGCTTGACTTGAATATGCCCAGAAAGGGCGGCCGTGAAGTTTTGCGCGAAATCCGATCTGACCCGCATCTGCGCAACATCCCGGTAGTGGTATGGACCACATCGCGGGCCGAAGAAGATCTCGAAGGCAGCTACCTCGATGGCGCCAACCGGTGTATCACCAAGCCCAGCAACTTTCAGGAAATCCAGCTCATGCTGCGCGACTTGACGCAGACGTGGCTGCCGCAGCAGAACTGCAGCGATCCTGGCAAGGCCGTCGTCAAATGTAACTAAGCCCGAGGCACGCTTGACGCGCGCCCGAGTTGGCGAAGCGCGGTGCAGCACGCTGTTGCGATCGATTGCGACGATCGAGATTGAAGCATGGCCGCACGATCGCCTGTAGACGTGTCGTGGCCCCTCGTGTGCAGCTGCAGGGCTCACCCTGCAACTGCACATTCGAACGAGATTCCGGCAGGATTGATTGACGTAGCTATTGAATCCTGACCAGGCGCATGCCGGCGATTCTCATTGGCGTAAGCGCCGACTGTGACAATCCCGCCATCGAAACGTCAGAACTGCATCGACCAGCTGTTGATGTAACCGGTGTCGCCACCGGCATTGTCGTTGACCCGCAGATTCCAGCTGCCGTTTGCGACCTCGCTGGAGGCGTTGACGGCTACCGTCTTGATCACGTTGTCGGTGCCGCTGCCGGTGCGATTGTGCAGGTTGTACAACGTGCCATCAGGCGCAACCAGATCGACCTTCAGATCACCCTGGTAGGTGTGCACAATGTTCACCGAAACTGACAAGGTGCTGGGGGCGTTGCCGGTTCGGCCGCTGACGGTGATTGGGCTGTCCACGGTGGCGCTATCGGCAATCACATAGTCGGTGGTGTTCTGGAAGAAGCTGGCGCCCGCGCCGGTTGAGAAGCTGCCAGTGAGCGACAGACCGGTGTAGGCGGTGTATCCACTGAGCAGCAAATGATACGTACCAGCCTGCGCGGTGGCGATGTTACAGCTCTCGATGTTGCCATCGGCCAGCGAACTGCAGTCGAAACTGGTCGTGGTCGGCGCCGAACCGAACTTTATGTAGAGATCGGCGTCACCGGTGCCGCCAGTGGAGACAAACGAGAGCGAGGTTGCGCCGGACGGCACCACGAGTGTGTAGCTGGTGGCGCTTCCGACTGCGCCAGACAGACCGGTTTTTGCCACGCCATTGATCAACACAGTGCTTATCGGTGCCGAGGCAACGGTCACTGAC
>JAWXCG010000131.1:0-5009 GCA_034440555.1 Pseudomonadota bacterium | reverse complement strand
TTCAGGGAGCTTGCTCACTTGCGGCCTCTGCCTCGGGCCAGGCATCTGCGACACTGTGTAGATGTCCATTGCCCAATCCGAACACGCACACTGGCCAGCGCACTTGCCGCCCTGGCTGCAAGTGCAGATCGATCAATATCTTGAACAGTTGCGGCAGCTCGATTCGGATGCACAGTTCGAATCGGAGCCGATGGATTTGCTTGGCCGTGCGTTCGTCGCCAGCGAGTTCCTGCGTGAAGAAGCGCGACGGCGACCAGAGGAATTCGCTGTCCTCTTGTGCGCGCTCGATTGCATGCCGCAGTGGCAGGAATTTGCTGAAGAGTCCGCAGAAGAATTTTCGATCAGGCTGCGGCGGTTTCGTCGACTCAGCAGCGTGGCATTGATTCTCCGCGATATTGCCGGGGTGGATTCAGTCGCCGACACACTGACCGGTGCGAGCCGCATTGCTGCTATTTGTATTGATGCGGCGTTACGCCATGTCGAGGTACAGCTGCAGATGCGTTTTGGTGTGCCGCGTTCGGCATCCGGAGAGGCGCAGCGCTTGGTGGTGATCGCCATGGGCAAGCTCGGTGGCGCTGAGCTGAATTTCTCGTCGGACGTGGATCTGATTCTGGCCTTTCCCGAATCAGGTGAGAGCGATGGTTCGCGACCGCTGGACAACGAGGAATACTTCACGCGCATGGGCCAACGCCTCGCGCAGATGCTGGGCGATGTCACCCAGGAAGGGTTCGTATTGCGCGTCGACTATCGGCTGCGCCCTTATGGCAGCGCGGGCCGCATCGCGCTTTCGTTCAATGCGATGGAGCATTACTACCAGCGCGAGGGTCGCGAATGGGAGCGCTATGCCTGGATCAAGGCGCGACCGGTTGCAGGCAACCTGGAAGCCGGTACGCGACTGATCGAGTTGCTGCGCCCCTTTGTCTATCGTCGCTATCTGGATTTCACTGCCATCGAAGGGCTGCGCGATTTGAAGTCGCGCATCGATCAGGAGGTGGATCGTCAGGACTTGGCCGACAATCTCAAGCTGGGTCCGGGCGGGATTCGAGAACTCGAGTTTGCTGTGCAGCTGGCGCAACTGATTCGCGGCGGACGCGAAGCGTCTTTGCGCGTCAGCGGCTTTTTGCAAGCGGTCGATGCGCTTGAGGCGAGTGGACAGTTCGACGCCGAAATGGCCGGCAGGACGCGAGTGCTCTATCTGTTTCTTCGACGGGTCGAAAACCGTGTGCAGATGTATGCCGATGAGCAGACGCACGCCCTGCCACCAGACGCTGCTGATGCCACGCGCATAGCCTTGGCACTCGACTTCGTCGATCTCGCCGCGTTGCGGGCGAGCATTGATGCGGTGCGCTGTGAGGTGCAGGCATTATTTGCGCGCACCCTGGATGCGCCGCAACGCGGCGGCCGCCTGCGTCCCGGCGAAACGCCCGAGGCGCCGTCGACGCTGGATCTGCCGGAGTTCTCGATCGCAGTGCGTGAAGCGGTAGCACAGTTGCTAAGCAGCCTACCGGTCCGGCGCCTGGACACTCGCGCACGCGAACGCTTTGAACGCTCGCTCCCATTGCTGATGTTGGCAGCGCGTCAGACTGCAGCGCCCGACGTTGCTGCGCTTCGCCTGTTACGGCTGCTGCATGCCATCGCCGGTCGGCCCAGCTACCTCGCGCTGCTGGCCGAGCGGGGCGCGGCCAGGGAGCGGGTAGCAGCAGTGTTCGCGCGTAGCGCGTTTCTTGCTGAGCGGGTCATTGCCCACCCGCTGTTGCTTGATGACTTGCTGGACAGTCGCGTCGACGCGGAAGTTGTGCAGCCCGAAGACATTGATCGACTGTTTGCGCACAGTCTGGCCCGGGTTGCGCCGGGCGATGTAGAGGCCGAACTGGCCGCACTGCACGAGGCCAGGCAAAGCGCAGTTTTTCGCACTGCGTTGGCCTGGTCCCATCGTCGACTAAGCGCCTCGGTTACCGCTGCCAGGCTGGCTGCGATTGCCGAACACTGCGTGCGCCGCGTATTGGCATTGGCGCAGCGTGACCTGCAGCTGCAGCACGGAAGTTTTCCCGAGGCACTGCTGGTCTTGGCCTATGGTAGTTTTGGCGGTGCTGAATTGGGCTTCGGATCGGATCTGGATCTGGTATTTCTGTTCGATCCGGATGTCACAGAGCAGGTCAGCAGCGGAGCGCGCGCGTTGGAGGGCGGGCGCTTTGTGGCGCGACTGTCGCAGCGTGTGTTGCATTGGCTGAGCACGCCGACCCATGCCGGGCCCTTGTACGAAGTCGATGTGCGGCTGCGACCCGATGGCGCCAAAGGCCTGTTGGTGCTGCCGCTGAACGCATTTCGCGACTATCAATTGCAGCGCGCCTGGGTCTGGGAACACCAGGCGCTGGTGCGCGCGCGGGTGGTGGCGGGGGCAGATGCGCTCGGCGCCATGTTCGCTCAAGTGCGTGCTGAGGTGCTTCAGGTCACGCGCACGGTTGAGGAAGTGCAGCAGCATGTCGGTCGTATGCGCGCGCGCTGGCGTCAGGAACTGGATCGCAGCGATGCTTCGATATTTGATCTCAAGCAGGGAAACGGCGGTCTGGTTGACATCGAGTTCCTGTTGCAAGGATTGGTATTGATCCATGCCGCGAGCGTTCCGGCGATGCTCGAACTGGCGACGACGCCGCGACTGATCGAGATTACCGTCGAATGTGGATTGATTGACCCGTTAGATGCCGAGCTATTGCAACATGCGCATGCTTTCTGGCTGGAGCAGGCGCTGGATCGAGCGCTCAATGCGATGCCGCGCGTTATTGCGCGCGGTGCCGAGGTCGACGCGTTGGCGGTTGCTGTGTCGGCCGTGGTGCAGCGCGCCGGTTTTGCCGATTGCCTATCAGTCACCAGTTGATTCGCGCCAACGCTGCAAGACCGCTTGGGCTAGCGCTGCCGCTTCGCGCAGGGGCGCGACCGGAGGCGCGGGCTGATCCAGCGGGGACAGCAACAGTGCGCGTTGCAATGTTGCGTCGAAGCGCGCCAATTTCCCGCTCAGCGCGCCGGCGCTGAAACTGGTCACTGGCACGCCGACGGCGCAGGCCTCGCTCAGCATATTCACCGAGTCCGCGCTGACCACCAGCCGGTCTGCGTGCGCCAGGCAAGCGCGGTAGAGATT
This sequence comes from Pseudomonadota bacterium, assembly GCA_034440555.1. GTDB lineage: Bacteria > Pseudomonadota > Gammaproteobacteria > Xanthomonadales > Ahniellaceae > 0-14-3-00-62-12. The sequence goes on along the minus strand of JAWXCG010000131.1, from coordinate 1,873 downwards.
GGCGCCGTCGTCTTCGTCCAGCCAGACGCGGCCGCCGAGTTGCAACGTCCGCGCGCGCAGCATCGGTCGCCACTCACGCGGCGTTCGGCGCGATCCGCACACCAGAAAACTGCCGCCGCTGGCCGCGATCTGGCGCGCGATTTGTTCGAGCAAGGATTCCAGTGCCGCTTCGCTGAGCGGGGCATCACGGTGCGGCCCACCGATAAGGACCCCGATCAGTGGGCGCGGAAGGAATGCAAGTTCCGCGCACTCCCGTCGCGCTTTCTCCAGCCAATCCTCGCCGATGGCATTTAGCGCACCGGTGGTGGTCAACACATTCGTGCCCCTCACCGGGTCATGTGCGGGGGCCGCAACCAGGTCAAACAAATGCGTCTCAACGCGCGGATCGAGAATTTGGACAGTGAACGTGCGGCGATGATGCTTCATCGCGCGCAGCGCGAGCGCAGCCTGGCGCCCGCAGCCGATGGCGACATCGGGCCACGACGCATCTGTCGGCAACGACAGGTGCGGCAGCGCACCGAACACGCCGCGCGGCGCCAACCAGCGCCAGGGCGCAGGAAACTGCAGGCTAACGTGCCGGTCAACTGCGCCTATCGCCTGAGCCAACGCCTGCGCCTGATTGAGATTACCGGCGCGGTTGTCGGTGAGTGTCCAAATGGTGGGGATTCGCGCGGGGCTCATTGTGCCAAGCGTAGCGTGCGCCTGCAGCGCAGCGCGAGTCGCTCGTTGGCGCACGCAATCGACGCACCTGGGTGCCGGATGTGTCCCATCGTTGCGATCCTGCATTGGCGCTTTGCACACCAAGTCTCCCGATTTGCGCCGCAGTTCGCTAGGCTTCGCACCTATGAAAACACCAATGAACACATCAGAAGATGCCTCTGAGTTGAAGCAGGGCGCGGCTGATCTGCTTGCGCCGGATCAACGGCCGCTCGATCAAAGCGCTTTGGATCAAATTTTTCTCGAGGCGCGAACCTTTGCCACCAATCCCGATCCTTGGCAGCCGCGGCCGGTGTCCGACGATTTGCTGCGTCAGGTGTGGGATCTGACGCGCATGGGGCCGACTGCTTCCAACACGTTGCCGGCGCGCGTAGTATTTGTGCGTACCCCCGCGGCCAAGGCACGGCTGGCACCTCTGCTCGATGAGGGCAACCGCCCCAAGTCGCTGACCGCGCCAGCGACGGCGATCATCGGCATGGACCTGAAGTTCTTCGACCAACTGCCCAAGCTGAATGCAAACCCGAGTGCACGCTCCTGGTTTGCGCACAAGAGTGAGGCGGATCTGCTCACGATCGCGCTTCGCAACAGCAGCCTGCAGGGCGCCTATGTGATATTGGCGGCGCGGGCGCTGGGCCTCGATTGTGGACCGATGTCCGGCTTCGACAATGCAGGCGTGGATCACGAGTTTTTCCCCGACAGCGCGATCCGCTCCAATTTTCTGATCAATATCGGCTATGGCAACCGCGAGTCCCTGAAGCCACGCAGCCCACGCCTGAGTTTCCAGGAGGCATGTCAGATCCTCTGATTGCCAAAGCGTTTCACCAGTCCTGATGCGCCGCCCAATCAGTGCGAGCCCGATAGACCCGTCCGATAGACCCGCCCAACCGATGGAGACCTACATGCGCCTTACCACCCTTGCCGCACTTGCTCTAGCCGCGATGTCCGCTCCGGCCTTTGCCGCCGAGCCCTACGCGTTCGATCCCTCACATACCAGCATCAGCTACACGATCGACCACATGGGTCTGTCCGAGATGCACGGCGTATTCCGAAAATTTGACGGTGAACTGCAGCTTGACGTCAAGGATTTGGCCAACTCCAGCGTCTCGGTGAGCATCGATGCATCGAGCATCGACACCGGTGTCGTCAAGCTTGACGA
>JAWXCG010000130.1:0-39535 GCA_034440555.1 Pseudomonadota bacterium | reverse complement strand
GACCGCGGCCGCGGTCATCTGCGATAAGGCAGTGACGGTATAAGCGTAGCCCCCAATGCGGGCGAGCGCTTCTTCAACGCCTTCGAAGCGACCGATCGGCATCTGGAATTGCTTGCGGATCCGCGCATAGGCACCGGTTGCAGCGACCCCCATACGCACGCCACCAGCGCTCGACGAAGGCAACGAAATGGCGCGACCCACGCTCAGGCATTCGACCAGCATGCGCCAGCCCTGTCCAATCATGCCTTCGCCGCCGATCAGATGTTGCATCGGTACAAACACGTCCTTGCCACGCACCGGTCCATTCTGGAACGGAACGTTCAGCGGAAAATGGCGACGGCCCACTTCAAGTCCAGGTGTATCGCGTGGAACCAGCGCCAGGGTGATGCCGCGGTCGCGTACCTGGCTGAGTAGATGATCGGGATCGTAGAGCCGGAAGGCCAGACCGATTACCGTCGCAACTGGCGCCAGCGTAATGTAGCGCTTGTCGAAATTGAGTTTGATGCCAACTACTTCCTCGCCCTTGTAGATGCCTTTGCACACCGTGCCGTAGTCGGGGATCGACGTGGCATCGGAACCAGCGTAGGGGTTAGTCAGCGCGAAGCAGGGGATGTCTTCGCCGCGTGCGAGACGCGGCAGATAGTAATTCTTCTGCTCGTCGGTTCCGTAGTGCAGCAACAGTTCTGCGGGGCCGAGCGAATTGGGTACGCACACCGTTGAGGACAGCGTGCCCGACAGGCTGGCGCATTTGGCGACGACGAACGAGTGGGCGAGCGCGGAGAACTCCAGTCCACCATATTTTTTCGGAATGATCATGCCGAAGAACTTGCTCTTCTTCAGATATTCCCAAACCTGGGGCGATAAGTCTGCCAGTTTGTGCGTGGCTTCCCAGTCGTCATGCAAGCGGCACAGTTCCTCGCATGGGCCATCAAGGAATGCTTGTTCTTCAGCACTGAGTTTGGGTGCCGGCTGACTGGCAAGCACGCGCCAATCCGGGCGGCCACTGAATAGCTCGCCTTCCCAGCCGACGGTGCCCGCTTCCAATGCCACTTTTTCGGTTTCCGACAACTGCGGTGTAATGCGTTGGTAGGCGGTGAGAAATGGTCCGCTGATCAGCATGCGACGCAGCGGCTTGATGTTCGCGATGACCGCCACCAGTGTGAAAACGCTGCCCGGAATGTAGATCGCCAAAGCATCGATGCCGGGCAAAAAAGCGCAGCTGCCGAGTGCGATTGCACCCAGTGCGGTCCAGGTCACCAGGCCCTTGCGCAAATGCGCACAAAACACGGTGATCGCCATCAGGGCGAGAATCGGAACCAGGTTCAGCATGGTGTGCTCCTCAGTTGCGGGCTTTGGCTGCCGCAAGATTAGTGATGAAGGTGGATACGGTATGAGTGAATGTGTGGTTATCGTCGCCTACTACCATGTGCGAGGCATGGGCAATTTGCTCGTGCTGCGCATGCGGCACCAGCTTGAGAAATTCGTTGATGGTGGTCTCTGAGATGACATCACTTTTGCCGCCACTGATCAGCAACACGGGTAGCGTCAATTTGCGTGCGGCAGCGTTAAGCCTTGCGAAATATTCCTCACCGCGTTCGCCCACGTCGTTCAGCAGTCGCGGATCCCAGTGCCAGCGCAGGCGTGCGTTGGGCATGGTCACCAGCATTTTGGCCAGCCGCTCACTGCTGGCACGCTCCGCGCGATGCGGCAGATAGTGCAACACGGCGTCACGGGCCTCATCCACCGAAGCAAAGCCGTCCGGATGTGCGCGCATGAAATTCAGGATTCGGCCGACGCCCTCGGTTTCCCAACGCGGTGTGACATCCGCCAGAACCAAAGCTTCGAACAAGCCATTCGCGCTTTCGGCTTCGGCGATCATGCCGATCAGTCCGCCCATCGATGCGCCAACCCAAATTGGTTTTCGGTCCAGTTGTGCAACCAGGCTAAGCGCGTCATCGACAAACTGGTCCATTTCATAGCGCGCGGTGTCGTTCCACGACGACAGTCCATGACCGCGGCCGTCGGCGGCCAGACAATAAAGGCCAGTGGATGAAAGAGTTGCAGCCGACTCCGTCCACGCCAACCGCGATTGCCCAAACCCATGCGCCATCAGCACGGGTGCGTCGCTGGCGAGCCCGTAGGCATCCACATTGAGCTCGATGCCGTCCCCCGTTGCCACGCGCAGCCTGCTGGGCTGCACGGTTGCGGGAGAAGGCCTGGACGGGGCGGGCACGGGAACCATACGTAGCAGTATGGAGTTGTTGCAGCGCAATTGTCAATACGCTACCGTATGGTTGTAGTGCATCGGTGCCGGAGTGCGCCAGAATGTAATGGTTGGTCAGCAACGTGGCGATTGGACCACAGCCCATGGCCCGAGGCATCCGCATTTGCGGTCGATCCCTTTAGCGAACCCTTCACGAGAATCGTCCATGCCCGCCGTGCAAGCGTTGCCCCCAAAAAGCGACAAGTCGCGACTCTCCAGTAGCGACTGGGAGCTGGCAGCGCTCGATCTGCTCGCAGAACAAGGCGTAGCCGCGGTTGCGGTTGAGCCGTTGGCGCGCAGGCTCGGTGTCACCAAGGGTAGCTTCTACTGGCACTTCCCATCGCGCGAGGCTTTGCTCAAGTCGGCGCTCGAACAATGGGAAAAGCAGGATCAGGAGGCAGTGTTTGACCAGATCGAGGCGATCGTCGATCCGCGTGAGCGATTGCACGCGCTATTCCGACGCACCAGCCGCGAGATTCGTTCGCATGTCATCTACAGTCATCTGCTCAAGGCAATGGATCACGTCGTGGTGCAACCCTTGATCGAACGCGTGTCGACACGTCGTATCAACTATCTGCTCACCGGCTATCGCGCGCTTGGCATGTCTCGCCGCGACGCCATGCAGCGCGCGCGCTTGGCCTATGCCGCGTATGTAGGCATCTTGCAGACCATGCTTCAGCTCAAGACCATGCGCATGAACCACGAAGAGTATGAGAGCTACGTCGAGCACGTTGCCGACACGCTGATTCCTGCCTAGGGATCCTCTGAACAAGTTCGGAGCCGCGATAGCCCCCTGAGTCAGGGGGCGAAAAACCGCAGGTTTTGACCAGCTCCGCTGTTGAGAGCGGGGTTTGGCAAGCAATAAGCCGTGTGGCGAAGACGAAGTGGTGACGTATTCAGACCTTCCCTGAGTCAGAGGCGAAAAACCGCTGGTTTTCCGAGGTGTGGCAAGCACTAAGCTGTACGTCGAAGTCGATCTGGAGACTTAAGATATAAATGGATGGCCCTCGGCGAGAGCGTCGCAGCGTGAGACAGCGCGCACGGGAATTGTTTTCGCGCCTCAGGGTCAATAGCAGGAAGACGCAACTGATTGGGCGCCCGTGCGGATGTTCACTTTTTTTGTGAGATGGCGTTGATTTTTTGTGAGATGGAGTTGACGCGGAGCCTGCCCAACTATCGTGCGAGTTGCACAAAAACGCTACGATGGCGCAAATCCCCGCCTACGCGGTAGCGAAAGACGGCACCATGGCCCTGCGTTACGAACTGATCGACGCGATCAAACGTCTGCTCAAAGCACAACGCATGACCTATGCGCAGCTGGCGCCACACCTGCAATTGAGCGAAGCGTCGGTGAAGCGCATGTTTTCGCAGCAAACAATGAATCTGGTGCGGCTGGAGCAGATCTGCGCGGTGCTCAAGGTTGGTCTGGCGGAACTGGTGGCGCATGCACGAACCGATGTCGAACCGCTGTCGGAATTGAGCGAGGAACAGGAGGACGAACTGGTCGCCGATCCGCGACTTTTTCTTGCGCTGTACCTGGCGTTGAACCGCTGGCGCGAAGAAGAGGTGTTGCGCAAATACACTTTCACCAAACCAGAGTGGGTTGGGTTACTGGTACGCCTGGATCGGATGCGCGTGATCGAACTGCAGCCGGACAATCGCGCCAAGTTGCGCACAGCGCGAAATTTCCGCTGGCGTGAAAATGGTCCAGTGATGCGTTTGTTTGCGAAGAAACTCATACCGGAGTTTTTTCAGCGGCCATTTGCTGGACAGAACGAGCAGGTGCTGTTATTGGCGGGTATGGTTTCGCGTCCGACTGGCGCGTTGCTGAAACAGCGCTTGAACGAAGTCGCGCGCGAGTTCGACACACTGATGGCGCATGACAGTACGTTGCCGGTAGCCGAGCGAGTGGGCCTGAGTCTGGTCATGGGTGTTCGCCCCTGGGGCCTGCCCGATTTCGAGAAATGGCGGCGGCGCGAACCTGGCGACTTGGCGCCCAAGCAATGAACGAAGGCGTACCGCGTTCCACGGCGGCCCGGGCGCTTGCCGCAGACGGCGTGTTGGCTCAGGCCATCGATGGCTTTGCGCCGCGCGAGGTGCAGCAGCGCATGGCCGATGCGGTAGCCGCTGCGATCGCCGATGAGGACGAGCTGGTGGTCGAGGCTGGCACCGGGACCGGAAAAACTTTTGCCTATTTGGTGCCGGCGATTCTCTCCGGGAAACGCATCATCGTTTCAACCGGTACCAAGGCGTTGCAGGACCAGTTGTTTCATCGCGACCTGCCGCGCGTCAAGGCGGCGCTTGGACGCAGTCTGAAAACGGCGCTGCTCAAGGGCCGTGCCAACTATCTATGCTGGTACCGGCTCGACAAAACGCGGCGCGACGGACTGGTGAGTTCGCGTCAGCAGGTCGATCAGTTGATGCGCATCGCGGGTTGGGCCAATCGCAGCAAGGCGGGCGATATCAGTGAGCTGGATGCGGTGCCGGAGGATTCTCCGATCTGGCCGCGGGTCACTTCCAATGCGGAAAACTGCCTGGGCAGTGAGTGCCCGTTCTTCAACGACTGCTTCGTGGTCAAGGCACGACGCGCAGCGCAGGAGGCCGACCTGGTAGTAGTGAACCACCATCTGCTGTTTGCCGATCTGGCCATAAAGCGCGAGGGCTTCGGTGAGATCCTGCCCGGTGCGCACGCGTTCGTATTGGACGAAGCGCACCAGATTCCCGAACTTGCAGGACAATTTTTTGGTGAGTCGATATCGACGCGGCAGCTGCAAGAACTCGCCGCCGACGCGTTGCGCGAAACTGCCGAAGCCAGTGGTACCAAGTCGGCGTTGCAGCACATTGGACCGGGTCTGGAGAATCTGATCCGTGAACTGCGTCTTGCGGTGAATGATGCGCCCAAGCGCGCCGCGTGGCCTCCGCTGCGTGATCAGCCGCGCGTCAACATGGTGTTGAGAAGCCTGGGTGGCGCAGTGCAGGCGTTGTTCGAAGCGCTCGAAACCATCGCCGAGGCCAGCGAAGGTCTGCGCGCCTGTACCGACCGCGCCGAAATGCTGCTCAAGCGATTTGGCTTGTTCATGGTTGAACCGCCAGATGATCATGTGCTGTGGTACGAAGTCGGCGAGCGCAGTCTCAGCGTTACCGCCACGCCGCTGGATGTGTCCGAGCCGCTGCGTGATTTTCGCAAGCGCATGCGCGCCGCGTGGATATTTACCTCGGCCACCTTGTCGGTAGGCGGACGTTTCGAGCATTTCACGCGGCAGATGGGTCTGGACGAAGCGGTCACCCTGTCGCTGCCCAGTCCCTTTGATTTTGAACAGCAGTCGTTGTGCTATTTGCCGCGCGGCTTGCCATTACCGAATGCATCGGACTACACCGCGCAGCTGATTGATGTCGTACTGCCAGTGCTGCACGCCTCACGCGGACGCGCGTTTCTGCTGTTCACCTCGCATCGTGCACTCAAGCAGGCCGCCGAATTATTGGCCAATGGCCCGTGGCCGTTGTTCGTTCAAGGCACCGCGCCGCGCACGTCGCTGCTCGAAGCCTTTCGCGCTTCCGGCAACGGAGTGTTACTGGGCGCGGCGAGTTTCTGGGAAGGAGTGGATGTGCGAGGCGATGCCTTGTCGGTGGTGGTCATCGACAAACTTCCGTTCGCCTCGCCCGATGATCCGGTGCTGGAGGCGCGTATTCGCGTGATGCGCGATGACGGCGGCAATCCCTTCAGCGAAATCCAGATACCCACCGCAGCCATCGCGCTCAAGCAAGGTGTCGGCCGACTGATCCGTGATGTCAGCGATCGCGGCGTACTGGTGCTTGGCGATCCGCGATTGACGCAATCTGGCTACGGCAAGATTTTTTTGAAAAGCCTGCCAGCGATGCCCATCACTCGCGCGATTGCGGATGTCGAGGCGTTCTTTGCTGTGCCGGTGCTGGCAGATGAGTTTGGATCGTAGGATCTACCCTGGCGCTATCGCGCATGGCCGCAGGGTGATTTGCGCGAAGCTTTTTCAGCCGCCCCCTTGCTCGACCTTGGCTCGATTGCTGCTCAGCGCTGCCCACCCAATAGTGAACCAAACGTCAGGAATACCGCGCTTTCCTGAGTATCGGCGCGGCCATAGCCGAGAAACATCGGGCCGAACGGCGTATCCAGACCGATGAACAGGCTGCCGGCCGTGATCAACGAATCGACGCTGACCTGATTGCGTTCCGACCAGACATTTCCGAACTCCAGGCTGGCGCCGGCATACGCTGGTACCGAGAACAGCTTGGTTGCATCGCCAAAGCGCCAGTAGTAGAAAGCGCGCGCAAGCAGCGAATGACGATCCAGCAATTCCCGCTCGGCGTAACCGGAGAGTCGTCCGAAGCCGCCCAACGAGTCGATGCTTTGCAGGAAATCTGCATCACCCCAGGTGGTTTGCGCGCGCGCTCCCAACAGCAAATTGTTGCGCCCCAGCGCCCAGGCACGGTCGACACTGACGCGTGCGATCTCCCCATCACTGTCGCTGCCCAAAGCGGTGCGGTAGGCCTGCAGATCCAAATCGAAGCGATCACCGCTGGTGGGGAAAGCGCTGTTGTCGAGCGAATCGTGACTGACGCCAAGCGTAAGCGCACCGAAATCCGATGCAAGCGCGGGGAAGTCGCTGCCAACGCGCAGGTGGGCGCTGTTTTGACCGCGCAACAGGCCGCTTTCGATACGCCAATTGTTGGAGATGTTGGAGCCGAGATTGATGCCGCCCTGAAGCCGGCGCGCGCGAAAATCAGCGGGTGGTTGTCCGTCCAGAACCAGCGGGAAATTTTCGGCGTGATAATCGATGTACGGCAGCACAAACATCGTCCCACGGTCACCCATCGGCAGGTAATGCTCGACGCGCGCGCCGGCATACTGACCCAAATCGACGCGTACTCGCGATTCGCCGTCCACATGCTCGAAGCCTGCGAACGTGGCTTCCACAGCGAGTTGGTAACTGTTGCTTCCTTCAAAGTCGTCGCTGAGTTGTAGACCGAAGGTCAGAAAATGCGGACCCCAACCTTTGTCCACCGGCGTGACCTGAATCCCGCTTTGATCGGACTTCTGCACTGGTTTCCAGTCGATGCGTTCGTACTGACCGTTGCCATACGCGGTTGCGATCGCCGATTCGATTGTGTCCGGGTCCAGTGGTTGCCTGATCAGTCGGCTGAGCGCCGCGCTGACTTGGCCGGAAGATTTGCTGCGCTTGTCGAGGACATCGATGAACTGGATTTCACCAGCGGTATATTTCGGGCGCATCTGAGTGCGCCGAATCTGCGCGTAACGTTCCGGGCTTACCGAGAACTCGCGCAGCCGGTCGATCATCGCCATGGCGGCTCGCTCGCCAGACGCGATTGCTTCGCCGCTGCGATCAAACTCGGCGGTGGTGAAGTCACCCAGATCAGGGGTGATCAACAAGTCATCGGGATTCATCTTGCGCAAAATGCTTTCGGTGCGATCCTTCATCATCAGCGTGATCATCTGATAGGAAACCGCCAGCGGCGAGCTGAGCGACTCTTCCGCAACCAGGGGTTCGCTGACATTCACCGCGATGACGCGCTGTGCGCCCATGCTTTGAACCACGTCCACCGGCACGTTGTTGACGCTGCCGCCATCGATCATCAGCCGTCCATCGACACGGATCGGCGCAAAGGCCGCGGGCACCGACATGCTGGCACGCACTGCCATTGCCAGATCGCCGTGATCGAACACCACCATTTCGCCGTTGCCGATGTCGGTGCCGATGCAACGGAACGGAATCGGCAAGTCGTCGAACTGATCAATGTTCCACACTGGCAGCGACAGTCGGCGCAGCAGCAACAGCAGTTTCTGTCCCTGCACCAGGCCGCGCGGAAAAATCAGCCGGCCTTTGCGCAATCCCATGCGGAAATTGAGCAGGTAGCGCAGGTCGGCATCCTTGCGTCGCATCGGCAGGTTCTCACGCGGCGGATCGTCGCTGAACATGTCGCGCCAGTTCACCGAGGTGATCAGCGCCTCGATTTCATCGACGCTATATCCCGATGCATACATCGCCCCGACAATCGAGCCCACGCTGGTGCCGGCGATGTGCGATACCGGAACGTGTTCGCGCTCCAACACCTTGAGCACGCCGATGTGCGCCGCGCCACGCGCGCCACCACCGCCAAGCACCAGGCCAACGCCCTCAGGCGCGCGTTGCGCAGTCAGCGTCAGGCTTGAGAGCAGCAGGCAGATCAAAACCAGATGGCGGGTCACAGACAGCTCCAGCAAATAGTAAAATGAGATAAGGCGGGGCGCACAATGTAGCGGACAGCGCCGTTCTGGCGGCGCGCGCAGACTTAAACCCAGTGGTGGGTTTGCGCGTCGGCGACTTATCGGGTAGTTGGAAAGGACCGTCGTGGTGCACGGCGGGCCGCACTCGAAAAACTATTCGTTGCGTTGGTTGTTGGTAAATGTTCCAGTTCAATTATCGCAGCGGCCCACAGCCGCAACTCATGCCAGGAGCGCAATTCGAATGAAGTTTCTGCTGTGGCTGATCCTGCTGGCGCTGTGCTGGCCGCTTGCGCTGTTGGCGCTCGTGCTCTATCCCTTGATCTGGTTGGTCTGCCTGCCGTTCAAGCTGGTCGGCATCGCGGTTGAAAGCGTGTTCGAGTTGCTGCGCGCAGTGATCCTGCTGCCTGCGCGCATTGTTGGCGGCAAGGCGGTGATGTAGAGAAGTCAGGAGTTGCTCTTGTGGAGCGGCGCAAGCCGCGAAGCTCTTGCTTTCCAGCCAGCACAACCGCAAGTTTGGTGGGAGCGGCGTGAGCCGCGAAGCTCTTGCTCTTCAGCCAGATCAAAGGCTTCGCGGCTCACGCCGCTCCCACCAAGGCCGCTCGCAAAAATGCAGCGGAACGGTTCCCGCATTCTCAGGCTAAAACCCGCGGTCGCCCGACAGGATGCCGCCGAGGCCGCCCAGCACCGAGCCTTCCTCTTTGCTGCCGCCACGTTGGTAGGCCGAGGCAAACATTCGCCCCGCCATGCGTGAGAACGGAAGCGATTGCAGCCAGACGTGGCCGGGGCCGGTGAGTTGGGCGAGGAACACGCCCTCACCACCGAACAGCATCGACTTCACGCCGCCGACAGGAATTACATCAAATTGCACGTCGCCAGTCAGCGCGACCACGCAGCCCGTGTCGACTTCGAGCCGCTCGCCCGGGGCAAGTTGGCGTTCGACGACGGTGCCGCCGGCGTGCACGAACACCAAGCCATCACCTTCAAGTTTCTGCATGATGAAACCTTCGCCGCCGAACAACGCCGTCATGATCTTGCGCTGAAAAAACAGACCGATCGAAACGCCGCGGGCGGCGGCGAGAAACGAATCTTTCTGACAGATGATGCGTCCGTTGAAGTTACTCAGCGTCAGCGGAATGATCGTGCCGGGGTAGGGCGCAGCGAATGCAACCTTGGCTTTACCGCTGTTGCCGATGTTGGTGAAAACCGTCGTGAACAGGCTCTCTCCGGTGATGATGCGCTTGCCGGCGCCGAGCAGCTTGTCCATGAAGCCGCCGCTCTGATTCTGCGCCGAGCCATCACCAAAGATGGTTTCCATCTTGACGGTGGTTTCTTTGTACATCAGCGAGCCGGCTTCGGCGACGGCGCTTTCTCCCGGATCGAGTTCGACCTCGACAAATTGCATATCGCTGCCGTAGATCTTGTAGTCGATGACATCGGCGCCGCCGGGGACCAATGCCGGTGGCGGCGCGGGAATGCTCGGCATTCCGCCGGTTGACGCCAGTTCGGCGCACTTGCTGATCGGCATCCACTCGGCCAGGCCGGCACGCCAGCAATGCCCGTTTGGATTAGCCGCCACCTGTTGCACCGCCTGCGCGTGTTCAAGTGGACCCACCTGTTGACCGTTGTAGCTCAGATACCACTGGTGCATTGTCATCTCCTGGTGATTTGTAGGAGCGCACCCCGACTCCATGGATGGAGGAGGTGGGGCCGCGTCAGGAACGGCGGCCGAGGCCGCGATAAACACTAATGAATATCAATTCGCGCTCGGCTGCGCTGCGTCACGCCAACAATTGCGTCTGAATTTCCTGTTGTGTATGTTCGCTCAGGCCCAATCCCGTGCCCAGCCTTTGCAGAAAGTGACGCTCGGATTCGTGGTCCAGATTCACCGCCAACAATGCCGCGGCATAGACTTCGTTGACCAATGCCGGACGCGTCATGGCCGCGATCTCATCGGCGCTGCGCGGCACCGCCAACTCTGCTTCGAGGAAGCTGCGCGTTTCGGCGTCAATCCCGGCATCAGCGGTTCGCGCAAGGATGCGCCCGCGTTCATCAGCGTCGATTTTGCCATCGGCGGCGGCCGCAGAAATCATCACACGCACCAGCAGCACCGCCTCTGCTGCGCTCTCGCTCAAATGTGAAAGGTCGCGCGCTACCGGGGGCGGTGGCGGAAGCATGCCAAGTGGTGTCGTAGGCGGTGACATCGGCGCTGCGGCCAGAGGTGTGGGCGGGGTCAAAGCTGGAAACGGTGTGGGTGGCGGTGAAGCTGGCGCCGATTCGGCGGGCTTGCGAAAGTGCTCAAAAGCGGCCACGGCGACGCCCAGTGCGCCCAACCCCAATGCCGCCTTCCCGGTGAACTGGCCGGTGCGAAATACCGACTGGCTGCGTCCGCGCCTGCCTCCGAACGCGCCACCCAGCGCCTGACCAACAATGCTGCCCAGCAGCTTTTCAGGATCGAACATTGCCGCACCTCCAATGTGAATGCATCAGATATTTGAGCTTGCCCCGCGTTCACTGCAGCCAAAAAACCCAAGGACTTCAACGCATGCAAGCTACAAGGCGCGCAGATGGTGGCGCCGCGAACAAATTCAAGCACAGTGATTCCGGGATCAAACATTCAGCGCGTCGCGCTACTGTTGCAGTAGGCGTATGGGTAACTTGTTGCCCGGACTAAGGCTTGTCATCATAGGCGCTGCCCTTCAGCCATCGCGTGGTCTACATGCTGATTTTTGAACAGTCCCGGCCCGGTCGCGTTTCCGGTGCGCAACTGCCTGCGGATATCGCCCTGCCTTCAGATTTCCCGCCGGCGCTGTTGCGCGATACACCTATCGGCCTGCCCGAGGTTTCCGAACTGCAGGCGGTGCGGCACTACACCAACCTGTCGCGCAAAAACTTCTCGATCGATACGCAGTTCTATCCACTCGGGTCGTGCACGATGAAGTACAACCCACGTGCCTGCAATGCGCTGGCAATGCTCGATGGGTTTCTGATGCGTCATCCAACGGCGCCGGCATCACAGTCGCAGGGTTACCTGTCGTGCATGTTCGACCTGCAGGAGATATTGGCTGAGGTTACCGGCATGAAAGGCGTATCACTGGCACCGATGGCAGGTGCGCAGGGTGAATTCGCTGGCGTTGCGATGATCATGGCCTATCACCGTGATCGCGGTGATCACCAACGCAACGAGATCATCGTGCCGGACGCGGCGCACGGCACCAATCCGGCGACCGCGGTGCAGTGCGGCTGCGTCGTACGCGAAATTCCCACCGGCAAGAATGGCGACGTCGACATCGAAGCGCTGAAGCTGGTGCTGGGGCCAAAAACCGCCGGCATCATGCTGACCAATCCATCGACATTGGGTGTGTTCGATCGCGGCATCCTCGAAATCGCCCGATCGGTGCACCAGGCTGGCGGACTGCTTTACTACGATGGCGCCAATCTCAACGCGATTCTCGGCAAGGTGCGCCCGGGTGATATGGGCTTCGATGCGATCCATATGAACCTGCACAAAACCTTCTCCACGCCGCACGGCGGCGGCGGCCCAGGCGCCGGTGCGGTGGGCGTGTCGGCACGCCTGTTGCCGTATCTGCCATTGCCGGTGGTACACCGGGAGCACAACGTTTACCGACTCGGCGACGAGAGCGACTTGCCCAAATCCATCGGCCGGCTCAGCGCTTTCGGCGGCAATCCGGGTGTGCTGTTGCGCGCCTATATTTATGCGCGCATGCTCGGCCGCGTCGGCATGCATCGCGTAGGCGAGTTCGCCACGCTCAACGCCAACTACCTGGCCGCGCGTCTGAAGGCCAAAGGCTTCGACCTGGCGTTACCGGATCGCCGCGCCAGTCACGAGTTCATCGTCACCGTCGCGCGACAAAAAAAGGAACACGGAGTCAGCGCGCTCGACTTCGCCAAGACCTTGCTCGACTACGGCATCCATGCGCCGACCAACTATTTTCCGTTGATTGTTCCCGAGTGCCTGCTGATCGAACCGACTGAGACCGAGACCAAGGAAGAGCTCGATCGTTTTATCGACGCGATGGGTGAAATTCTCGAACTCGCCGCACGCGACCCGGAAAAAATGAAGGGTGCGCCCTACACTTTGCCGGTGCGACGTCTGGATGATGTCAAGGCCGTGCGCGAACTCGACATCGCCTATGTCGCCAAGCCAGCAGAGTCCGCATAATGGCCGATGTCGGCGGCGCGCTGCCGCGTGGACCAGGCAAGATCTGGCGCGCATTCATGTGGTCCTGCAAAGGCCTGGCCACTGCCTTTCAAACGGAAAGTTCGTTCCGGTTGGAAACCTATCTGGTTTTGATCCTGGGGCCGACAGCATTCTTCCTCGGCAATACGGGTCTGGAGCGCGCGCTGATGTTTGGCGCGTTGCTGCTTGTGTTGTCAGCTGAGTTGTTGAATTCGGCGATCGAACAAGTAGTCGACCGGATCAGCCCCGAATACGCCTTGTTCGCTGGCCGCGCCAAAGACATGGGTTCGGCGGCTGTGTTTATCACGATGGTTAATGTCGTCGCCATCTGGACGGCGGTGCTCTGGCCACGTTTCGTGCATTGATCGCCGGCGTCGGTCACATTGGAATTTAACGCAATGGAAGTTTTTTTCACCTCTGAAGGGCTCATTGCCCTGCTCACGCTCGCCACGCTGGAAATTGTGTTGGGCGTCGACAATCTGGTATTTATTTCGATCGCCGTTGGCAAGCTGCCGCCTGAGCGGCGCTCGTCCGCGCGGCGCTTCGGGCTGATGCTGGCCTGCTTCTCGCGCTTGGGTTTGCTGCTGTCGCTGGCCTGGTTGGCGAGCATGACGCGGTCAATCTGGTCGCCGTTCGGGCTTGCATTGTCGATTCGCGATCTGGTCTTGCTCGGCGGTGGCCTGTTCCTGCTGATCAAGGGTGTCATGGAACTGCGCGAGTCGATTCTTGGCACTTCGGAAGCCGACCAGAGTGAACGCGAGGGCAGCACGGTGTTTTGGATGGTCATCGCCCAGATCGCGGTCATCGACATCGTGTTTTCGCTGGACAGCGTCATCACCGCCGTCGGGTTGGTCAAGCATGTGCCGATCATGGCAGCGGCGATCATCGCAGCGGTCGCAGTCATGCTGCTGTTTTCGGACATCGTTGGCAACTTCATCGACCGCCATCCGACCATCAAGGTTCTGGCACTTGCCTTTATCGTGCTGGTCGGTGTGGTGCTGATTGCCGATGGTCTCAACTACCATATTCCGCGTGGCTATCTGTACACCGCAATGCTGTTCTCGGGCATTGTCGAGAGCCTGAATCTGGTCGCGAAGACTCGGCAGCGGCGCTTGGATCTGAAGCGCGACGCTACCGATCCGCGCGCTGGTTGCGATTTGTAGTCGTGCATTCAGTACAGCCGGCTATTTTTTGAACGCGTCCGCGCATAGCGCGGACCCACCAGGGCGCGGTGGGACCGACCTGTGATCAGACGCTGGCAACTGTCGGCTGCCCGCACTTTCAGGCGATCACCCCCAGCTGCTTACCCACACGAACGAACGCTTCGATCGCGCGATCCAGATGTTCGTGCGTGTGCGCAGCGCTCATCTGCGTGCGGATACGCGCCTGGCCCTTCGGTACAACCGGAAAAAAGAATCCGACTGCGTAGATGCCTTCCTCCAACAACTGGGCAGCGAAGCGCTGCGCCAATGGCGCGTCATGCAGCATCACGGGCACGATCGGATGCACACCCGGTTTGAGCTCGAAACCCGCCTGCTGCATGCACTCGCGAAAATATGCGGTGTTCTGTTGCAGTTGCTGGCGCAGGTCGGAGGCGCTCGCCAGCATGCTGAATACTTTGATGCTTGCCGCCACCACCGGCGGCGGCAGCGAGTTGGAAAATAAATACGGCCGCGAACGCTGGCGCAGCAATTCGATGATCTCGCGCCGTCCCGTGGTGAATCCGCCGAGCGCGCCACCGAGCGCTTTGCCCAGCGTGCCGGTAAAGATATCAATGCGATCCATTACTCCGTTGACTTCGGCCGAACCGCGACCGGTTGCGCCCAGAAAACCGGTGGCATGACATTCGTCGATATGCACCAACGCCCCGTAGCGCTGCGCGAGTTCAGTCAGTCGATCCAGGGGTGCGATGAAGCCATCCATGCTGAACACACCATCTGAGGTGATCATCTTGGTGCGACAACCGGCCGCATCCGCGGCCTTCAGTTGCAGTTCCAGGTCGGCCATATCACTGTTGGCGTAGCGAAATCGTTTGGCTTTGCAAAGGCGCACTCCATCGATGATGGAGGCATGATTGAGCGCATCGGAAATGATTGCATCTTCTTCGCCCAGGAGCGGTTCAAACAGCCCACCGTTGGCATCGAAGCAGGCGGCGTAAAGGATCGTATCTTCAGTGCCGAAAAATTCCGCAATCTTTTGCTCAAGCTGTTTGTGCAGATCCTGCGTGCCACAAATGAATCGTACGCTGGCCATACCGAAGCCGTGCGAATCAAGCGCATCCTTGGCTGCCTGGATGACATCCGGATGATCAGCGAGCCCGAGATAATTGTTAGCGCAAAAATTCAGCACCTTGCGGCCATCACTGAGCGTGATCTCGGCAGATTGCGGCGAGGCGATGACGCGCTCGCGCTTGAGCAGGCCATCGTTTTCGATCTGCTTGAGCTCGGCGGCGTAGCGATTCTGAGCGGGGTAGGCCATGGCGGTTCCGAATTAAGAATTGGTGATTGCAGGAGTGACTTCAGTCGCGATTGCCCAACACGGGTTTGGTTGTTGTGAGAGCGGCGTGAGTCGCGATTGCTCGACGCAGCCGCGACCTGCGCAGTCGCGCCTCACCTCGCTGCCGCGCCTCACCTCGCTGCCGCAACAGGGATCAGTTCAATGGCGCACGCTCGACAATGGCGAATCCGCGGTCGGTCAGTCGCGTGCGTGCCTCGCGGTCTGCAAAGCCGGTCAGCAGGATGGTGCGCGCACCTGCGTCGCGCACGTTTTCTGCCTGAAGAAACGAAGCCATATCTTCGTCCCAGATCAGCGCATCAACCGGCACTGGCACCAGCAGCTCGCCCAGACAAAGTGCACCCAGGCCGCCGCCCAAGGCTTCGATCTCGCATTCACCGGCGCTGTAGCCCACGCGCCCGGGCAGGGGCGCGGTCAGTAGCAAGCGCAGCGAGTTGGTGACGAAGCGTGCTTCTACCTCACCCTGGGCTTCAATCGCCATGGTCAGCACATCGTCACAGCCCCTCGGCAGTTTGAGCACCGTCAGTGCACTGACCAGTTCGGTTTGCAAGGTGGGCGTGAACGCACCGTTGCGCACAAAGCGTCGCGTCAAACCATGTGTGCATCCCAGCTCATTGAGACGAACGCGATTACGCTCGCCGAGATTCTCAGCAGACTCTTCCCAAACGGCGCGGTCGATTTGCAACAATCTGGGCAATACGCCGGCCGTCGCCGCACCAAGCGCGCCCATCACCAGATTGAAACCGGCATCACTGCCAGTCGCCGACCAGGCGAGCGCATCCAACTTTTCATTCAGCACCGGGTTGCGGGAATACGGGTCTACGCCGACTTCACGCGCAATGAAGCGGCGCGTTCCGGAGAAGCCAAGTTCAGATTTGATCAGTCGCCTGCCGGCTTTCCTGGCTTCCGTGCCGACCTTCGACTCGTTGGGATCCGGTTCGGGCTCCGGCGCTCGTGCAGCGGTGAACGGTCCGGTCGGCTCGGGCTCGTTTTCGTCTTCGGCAATTTCGTCGCGCGATTTGTCGTAAAGCTTGCTGGCCTGTCGGCCAAGTTTTTTCGCACGCTCTTTCACCATGCGTGCAACGCCCTGTGGCAGACCTGCAACGGTTTCCTTGGGTTTGGTAAAGATGCGCTTGAGCCCGGTCCATACCTGTTTGGAGCGACGCTTTGCCTGCTTTCCAGCGGCGGAAGTCAGCCCGGTGCTATCCAGGCGCTCGATTGCCGCGACTTCATCAATACGGATCGGCAGTAAATCTTTGCTTTCAGCAGTGATGTCGCCAAAGCGCGTCTGCAGGGTGAAAACCAGCATGTATCCACGCACTTCGACTTCGGGCGCGACGGTGAAGCCCGGGCCACTGAGCATGGCGGCGCCAATCAAGTCGGCCGCCGCGTACATGCCGTTGGCGTTGGCTGTCGGCGGCGCGGCTTCTCGCACGGAAACCGGGGCAGCCGGTGCAACTTCGATCAGCGGTTCCGGCGGGGCTGCGGGCAGCGCCTCAACGACTGTGTCCACTTCGGCAAGCGGCGGCTTGGAATACTCGAATTGATCGCCCGAAAGCGCGTCGTCCTGTGCAATCGGAAGTTCGGCCTCGTCTGTCGGCCACTGCCTGTCCTCTGCGTCAGTGTCTTGGGCCATGGCCAGCTGAGCACAGAGCCCGATTATCAAGCTACAGCCGAGCGTCGTCGATGCGAGCAATTTGGCTGGGCGGATCTTCGCCTCAGTGACGTTCGGCTTGGTTTCATTCGAGCGATTGAAGTTCATGCGGCTTGCCCCAAAAGTGGCCCCAATGCGATGACGTCAGTATAGGTCCGCCGGGGCTTTCCGTATGTGCGATAGGACGCGGTGAGTGCTGTTTTTCCCATGGCCTGTCGCACAGACACACGCTGAACGGAGGTTGATGTTGGTGTCGGGCATCGATGCGGTTCACGATGCTCACCACATCCTACCTCGACGGACATTGATGCGGTTCACTGCGTTCACCACATCCTACCCTGGCGGTAGGATGTGGTGAACGCAGTGAACCGCATCGGTCGCGAATGTCAGGCGCTACACTTGCTACATCCCGGCTAGCCAGGTGTAGCTCATGGATATCCACGTCGCTTTCCTGCGCGCCAACGTCGCAGTGCTTGTCTTGGCTGTGGTTGCGTCTGTGACGTCGGTCCAGGCTCAGATCTTTTCAGTGTCCGATGCGACCGGCTTGCGCAACGCGATCAACGCCGCTGCCCCCGGCCACGAAATCGTCTTGGCGCCGGGCACCTACAACATTGTCGGAAACCTGTTGTGCGATACGGCAGCGACCGCGGGTGCGCCAATCGTGGTGCGCGCAGCTACGCCGCGGACGGCATTGATCCGCTTCGATGCCCTGGAAGGTTTCAAGGTCAGCGAGCCGCATTGGCGTTTCGAGGGGCTGGACATCGAAGGTATCTGTTCCGTCGACAACGATTGCGAGCACGCGTTTCACATTTTCGGCGCTGCCGATTTCACCGTCATCCGCGACAACCGGGTCCGCGACTTCAATGCCCAGATAAAAAGCAATGGCAACACCGTCGGGCCGGCATTCGTGTTTCCCGACGATGCGCTCATCGAGCGCAACAGCTTTTACGACACGCGTGCGCGCAATACGTCGTTGCCGGTAACCAAAATCGATGTGGTCGGCGGTCGGCGCTGGATCGTGCGCGCCAACAGAATCTACGACTTTGAAAAGGCTGGCGGCAATACCGTCAGCTATGCGGCTTTTCTCAAGGGAAATTCACGCGACGGAATGTTTGAGCGCAATCTGGTTATCTGCGAACGCCAGTTCAGCGGCGGCGTACGGCTGGGATTATCGTTCGGTGGGGGCGGTACCAGTCCCGGTTCAATCTGCGAGGACGGTAACTGCACGCCCGAACATCAGAACGGCACCATGCGCAACAACGTGATCGTCAACTGCCCGGCAGACGTCGGCATCTATCTGAATGCCGCAGCAAACTCACGTATTCAGCACAATACTTTGTACAACACCAGCGGCGTCGACGTGCGTTACGCGACATCGGTCGCGGACCTGCGCAACAATTTGATGGACGGGCAGATCCGCAATCGCGACGGCGGTACCCACACCAGCGCCGGCAACCTCACGCAGGTGCCGCTAGGTTCGTTCACGACGTGGTTTCAAGCACCGGCATTGGCCAATTTCCGTTTGCTGGATGGCAGCGCAATCGTCAATCTCGGCGCCGCTGCGCCGCTGGTGACCGATGACTTCTGTGCCAATCTGCGCAATGACGCGCTCCTGGACATTGGTGCGGTGGAGTACGACGGTGACGGCATTTGCGATACAACAATTGGCGGCGGGCAGTTCGGTGTGCTGTTCAGCGACGGCTTCGAATAGGGTGCGCCGGCGAAACCGGCGGAGTGCCGGGGGTGAAAGTCCTCGCCAACCAAGAGGAGTAGCGATCCATGAATGCGACCCAGCTCCGTGCCCCTTGCACTCGAACCGCGCAGGGGGTTTCTAGAGGTTCCCAAGTATTCGCGGCTGAAGCCGCTCCCTCGGCAGTGCTCAATTCCAGCTGCACACCACTTTTCCGCAGTTGCCCGCTTCCATCAGATCGAAGCCTTTCTGGAAATCGTCGATGTGAATCTGGTGGGTGAGCACTTTTTGCAGCGGGAAGCCGGTGAGCAGCATCTGCGTCATCTTGTACCAGGTCTCGTACATGCGACGGCCGTACATGCCGTGTAATACCAGGCCCTTGAAGATGACCTTGTCCCAGTCGATTCCAGCGCCGTTGGGCAGGATGCCCAGCAGCGCGATCTTGCCGCCGTGGTACATGCAGTCGAGCATATCGTTGAAGGCATGCGTGTTGCCGCTCATCTCGAGCCCGACATCGAAGCCCTCCATGTGCAGGTCTTTCATCACGTCCCTGACCGATTGCTTGGAGACGTTGACGACACGCGTTGCGCCCATATCTGCGGCGGGTTTGAGCCGGTAGTCGTTGACGTCGGTCACCACCACGTTGCGTGCACCGACATGTTTGCAGATACCGGCCGCGATGATGCCGATCGGACCGGCGCCGGTGATCAACACATCTTCGCCGATCAGATCGAACTCCAATGCGCAATGCGCGGCATTGCCATAAGGATCGAAGAACGCCGCCAGCTCAGACGGAATCTGATCCGGAATCGGCCATAGATTACTGGCCGGCATCGCGATGTATTCGGCAAACGCGCCATTGCGATTGACGCCGATGCCGATGGTCTTTGGGCACAGATGCTGGCGACCCGCGCGGCAATTGCGGCAGACGCCGCAGACAATATGACCTTCGGCCGACACGCGCTCCCCGAGGTTGTAACCACGCACGCCGTTGCCCATGTCGACGATGCGGCCGACGAACTCGTGACCGATCACCAAGCCAGGCTTGATCGTGCGTTGACTCCATTCGTCCCACTTGTAGATGTGCAGATCGGTGCCGCAGATCGCGGTCTTCTCCAGCTTGATCAACACGTCGTTGGGGCCGATCTCGGGCATTGGCACCTGTTCCATCCAGATGCCTTTGGTGGCTTCGCGCTTGACCAGCGCTTTGATCATCTGCGGCATGAGGTTCTCCCTGAGTAGGAGCGATTATACGTGCGCCGCAGGCACGATTTGTGCGCGCCATGGATGTTTACTGACCCCGCCCCATCCGTTCCGGAGCATCGGCGCGGGGACAAAGCCCGTCGGCGTGCGGCGTATTTCGCGCCAGGCGCTGCCGTAAACTGCGAACCGCGATCTGCCATCCGCAACCGAATGCACGACCAACGTCCACCCGCAATCTTTCTGATGGGGCCAACCGCTTCGGGCAAAACCGCGTTTGCGGTTGAGCTGGTGCAGCGTTGGCCGTTGGAAATCGTCAGTGTCGATTCCGCTCTGGTTTATCGCGGCATGGATATCGGCACCGCCAAGCCCGATGCCGAGACGCTGCACCTGGCGCCGCATCGATTGATTGACTTGTGTGCGCCGACGCAAGCCTATTCGGCTGCCGATTTCTGTCGCGATGCACTCAGTGCGATGCATGAGATACGTGCAGACGGCCGCATACCGCTGCTGATTGGTGGCACCAGCATGTACTTCCGTGCGTTGCAGCATGGGCTGTCGGATCTGCCCGAGGCCGATCCAGCGGTGCGCGGACGTCTGGAAGCGGAGGCGAAGGCACTGGGCTGGACAGCCATGCATAAGCGTCTGCAAGCAAGCGACCCGCTGGCGGCGGCGCGTATCCATCCGAACGACCCACAACGCATCCAGCGCGCCCTGGAAGTGATTGAACTTACCGGACGGTCATTGAGCGAACAGCAGGGACGTCGCCAGAAACCGCTCGGTTTTCGCATCCTCAAAATCGCGGCCTGCCCGGCCGACCGGGCGGTCCTTCATCAGCGCATCGAGGCGCGTTTCGCGCTGATGCTGCACGCTGGGTTGTGTGACGAAGTACGCGGCCTGATGGCGCAACCCGGCATGCACGCGGAACTACCGTCCATGCGTGCGGTCGGATATCGCCAGACCTGGCAGCATCTCCAAGGTGCGTTCGACCGGCGCGAACTGCTTGATCGTGGAGTATTTGCCACGCGTCAGCTCGCCAAGCGTCAAATTACCTGGTTACGCTCCGAATTCGATGCGTTCTGGCGCGACCCTGGTGACGCTGCCGCGCGCACCGATGCGTTGCGATTGATAAGTTCATTTTGCGCTATGTAGCGCCGGGCTTGCGCCGCTGTCATGCGGGCTTGATCAACGATTGCAAAACATCACGCCAAGCAGCGCGACAATCCCCTCCCGGCAAGGGCAAGCCGTTACCCCGATGGCGCGGCCGTGTCGAAAGTCACGAACCGCCGATGAATTGGGCCAATGTGCCGATGACAGCGCTTGATTCACGCGGAATTGGCTCCATTCAAAGGTACACTTCGACTCGACCGATTGTCGGCAGTTGCCGCATCAGGCGTATTTGCGCAGGTCGTTTGAGCGAAACATGCTGCTTGCAGGCGCATGTTTTACTTTTGAGATGGTTGTGCTGCAAAGTTTCGCTGAAAGGAGAAGAAAAATGAGCAAAGGCCAATCCCTGCAAGACCCGTTCCTGAACGCCCTGCGGCGCGAGCGGATTCCGGTTTCCATCTACCTGGTCAATGGCATCAAGCTGCAAGGTACGGTGGAATCGTTTGATCAATTCGTCGTGCTGCTGCGCAATACCGTCAGTCAGATGGTCTACAAGCATGCGATTTCCACGGTAGTGCCGGCGCGCAATGTGCGCGTCGATGGCGGCACGCATGGCAACGACCACGCCGACGACCTCCCGGAAAGCTGATCGCACTTGGACTTCTTCAATCGATCCAAAGGTGGTGAGCTGGCGTTGCTGGTGCAGCCACACGCCCCGGGTGCTGACGCCAGCGATGAGCTGGCTGAATTCACCGAGTTGGCGCGCTCCGCTGGCGCCCAGGTGCTGGGCACGCTCAATGCGCGCGTAGATCGCCCCAATCCACGTTTTTATCTGGGCACTGGCAAAGTAGAAGAGCTGGCTGCGCTGCGTGCCGAACTCGGCGCCGATCTGATCCTGGTCAATCGTTCGCTGAGCCCGGTCCAGGAGCGCAATCTCGAAGCCGAGCTCAAGTGCCGCGTGGTGGATCGCACCGGATTGATTCTGGATATTTTCGCGCAGCGTGCCCGTACCCACGAAGGCAAGCTGCAGGTCGAATTGGCGCAGCTCAAGCATCTGGCGACGCGCCTGGTACGCGGCTGGACGCACTTGGAGCGGCAACGCGGCGGCTCCATCGGTCTGCGCGGCCCAGGTGAAACCCAGCTTGAACTGGATCGGCGCATGTTGGCCGATCGCGTCAAGGCTTTGGAAGTGCGGCTGGAGAAAGTTGGATTGCAGCGCAACCAGTCGCGCCGCCGTCGCGAGCGCGGACAGCTGCCGGTGGTCACCTTGGTGGGTTACACCAATGCCGGCAAATCCACCTTGTTCAATGCGATTACCGGGGCCGGCGTTTATGTCGCGGACCAGTTGTTCGCCACGCTGGACCCGACCCTGCGCAAGCTCGATCATCTGAGCAGCGGCCCGGCGATCCTGGCTGACACCGTCGGTTTTGTGCGCGACCTGCCGCATGATCTGGTGGCCGCATTCCGTTCGACACTGTCCGAAGTGCGCGATGCCGACCTGTTGCTGCATGTGGTGGACGCCGCTGATCCGGATCGTGACCAGCGCATTGATCAAGTGAACCAAGTGTTGACCGAGATCGGCGCCGGGGATGTGCCGCAGATGATGGTGTACAACAAGATCGACCTGATTGAAGGCTCCGGTGCACGCCGTGAGCGCATCGATGCCGGCCGCATCGAGCGCGTCTGGGTCAGCGCCGCCGGCAATATCGGCATCGACCTGCTGCGTGCAACCATCGGCGACGTGCTCAGCGACGAGCGTTGGCACGGCAGCCTGCATCTTCCAATGAGCGCCGGGCGTTTGCGCGCGCGCCTGTTCGCCGCCGGAGTCGTACAGCAGGAGTCAATGGACGATGGCGGCTGGCATCTGGACATCGATGCGCCCAAAAACCGCCTGACTCCGCTATTCGGATTACCCGATGGCGACGGCGAATGGCTGCGTCAGCGCTTGAGTTTTGCCGAGGTCGACACCAGATAGCTCACTGTGGGAGCAGATCCGCCGCTTCCGCTTGGCCGCTTCTCAACGATTTTGATTTGCCCACCCGCGAACCGCTACCTACAATGCGCGGCGCTTTGACTACTTTCGGTCGCCTGCGACCTAATGGAATGGAAATGGCCTGGAACGAGCCTGGAAACAACAAGAAGCGTGACCCCTGGCAGGACGGTGAACAGCCGGATCTGGAGGAGACGGTCAAGCAACTCAAAGAACGCTTCGGGCGCTTGTTCACTGGCGGTGGTGGGTCGGGTATCGGATTGATCCTGCTGGTCGTGATCGGACTGGTGGTTTTGATAGGACTGTTTGACTCGTTCAAGCAGATCAACGAATCGACGCGCGGCGTAGTGCTGCGTTTCGGCAAGGTGCATCGCATCATGGGCGCGGGCCTCAATTTCAAATGGCCGCGACCGATCGAAGAAGTGCTGGTGGTTGAAACCGCGCAGGTGAAGAGCTACTCCGCTCAACGCGTGCGCATCCTGACCAGCGATGAGAATTTGCTCGACATCGATTTCAACGTCCAGTTTCGCGCCGCCGATCCGGAGAAATGGCTGTTTGGCGTGCGCAAGCCCGAGGAAACCATCGAGAGCGCATCCGAGAGCGCGGTGCGTCAAGTGGTGGGCGCCAACACCATGAACGAGATTCTGTCCGAGGAGCGCACCGCGATGGCGGCCAGTGCCACCAAGGAACTGCAGCTTCTGCTCAGCCGCTACAACACCGGTATCGTGGTCACCGGGCTGAATTTCCAGAACCTGCGCCCGCCCGAGAAAGTGCAGGCCGCGTTCGACGACGCCATTGCGGCGCGAGAAGACAACCAGCGTTATAAAAATCAGGCCGAGGCCTATGCCAGCAAGATCGTGCCCGAGGCACGTGGTCGAGCCGCGCGCATCCGCACGGAGGCTGAAGGCGCCAAACAGGCCGCCATCGCCAAGGCGACCGGCGATGCCAAGCGCTTCGAACTGCTGCTCGCTCAATATCAAAAGGCACCGGTGGTAACCCGCAAGCGTCTGCTGCTGGAAACCATGCAGGACGTGCTGTCGAAAAACCCCAAGGTGATGGTCGACGTCAAGGAAGGCAACAACAGCATGATGTACCTGCCGCTCGACAAGCTGCTGCAAAATGCGGGTGTTGCGCCAGCGCTGCCGCCGCCTGCCGTGAACAGTGTGCCGAGTGTGCGCGCGACGCCAACGCCCGGCGTCGAACGGGCAAGCAGCCGCGACCCCAATGATGAGCCGCTGCGTGGAACCCGGGAGCCGCGCCAATGAAAAATATTCTGTTGATTGGCATCCTGGTTCTGTTTTTGCTCGCAGTGAACAGCCTGTTCATCGTGCGTGAAGGCGAGCACGCGGTATTGCTGCAATTCGGAGCCGTGAAAAATTCCAGCTACCAGCCCGGCCTGCACTTCAAGTTGCCGGGTGTGCAGAGCGTGCGCAAGTTAGAGCGCCGCATCATCACCCTCAATCGCGAACCGCAGCGTTACCTCACGTCCGAGAAGAAAGACGTGCTGGTGGATTTCTACATCAAGTGGAAAATCAACGACGCGGCCAAATTCTGGACGGCCTCCAGTGGTGACGAGAGCCTCGCCGAGAGTCGACTGGAAAACACCGCGCGTGACGTGCTCGGCCGCGAGATCATCGCCATGGAGCTGAAGGAGGTCGTTGCTGATCAGCGTTCTACCCTCATGGACGCGATGCGTGTCACCTTGAACAAGACCGTGGGTGAGCTGGGCATCGAAGTGGTGGATCTACGCATCATGAGCATTGCCCTGCCGGATCAGGTCAGCCAGCAAGTATTCGATCGCATGTCGACCGAGCGCGAACGCGTGGCCAACGACCTGCGTTCCAAAGGCATCGAGGCCTCCGAGCAGATCCGCGCCACCGCTGATCAGAACCAGCAAGTGGTGTTGGCCGAGGCCGATCGCGATGCCCAGTTGCTGCGCGGTGAGGGTGATGCCGAGGCCGCTGCGATCTATGCCGGTGCCTATGAGCGCGACGCCGAGTTCTACGGTTTTTATCGCAGTCTTGAAGCCTATCGCGCCGCGTTTTCGAAAAACGATTCGGTGCTGGTGCTCGATCCCAAGTCCGAGTTCTTCCAGTATTTCGGCGAAGCGGGAAGGAAGTAGTCAGGCGCTGGATGCACCGGCATGTCCGATGAAATCTGGGTTGCCGGTTGCTTGATCCTGGTGATTGAAGGCCTGCTCCTGGCTGCAATACCGGTGTCGTGGCAGCGCGTGATGCTTGAGCTGGCTTCGGTCGATCCGAAACGGTTGCGCATCGGCGGAATTGTCGCGATGTTGGTCGGCCTGGTCTGTCTCAAGCTGGTCAAGGGTTAGTTGCAATGCACCGGGATGCACAATCCCGCCGCATGAAAAAGTTCACGGCTGTCTCCTGACCTCTTCTCAAACCTCCCCGAACATCCGAGAGAATTGCGAACATCCGACTGCTCCGGTTCTTTCACGTTAAACTCCCGGCGAAAGATTCCGGCTGTGGGGCGCCTTAGACGCGCCGCGCCCGCGTGCGTAAACACCGCAACGCAGCTTTCGCCCCGGCGCGTGCCACCGAATTCGCAACTTGGAGTGATCTGCAATGGGCAAGTCAGTAGTGATTCTCGGCGCGCAATGGGGCGACGAAGGCAAGGGCAAGATCGTTGACCTGTTGACCGAAGGCGTGGGCGCCGTGGTTCGCTTTCAGGGCGGCCACAATGCCGGACACACGTTGGTGATCAACGGCAAAAAAACCGTACTGCACCTCATTCCATCGGGCATCCTGCGCCCGGACGCGCTGTGTCTGATCGGCAATGGCGTGGTGCTGTCGCCCGCAGCATTGATCAAGGAAATCGGCGAGCTTGAGGCCAATGGCGTGGACGTGCGCTCGCGGCTGAAAATCAGCCCGGCTGCACCGCTGATCATGCCGTACCACGTTGCCGTCGATCAGGCGCGCGAAAAGGCATCGGGTGCGAAGGCGATCGGCACCACGGGTCGCGGCATCGGGCCTGCATACGAAGACAAAGTCGCGCGTCGCGGCATCCGCGTCGCCGATCTTTCCTATCCGACACAGCTTGCGGAAAAAGTACGCGCTGCGGTCGACTATCACAACTTCGTGCTGGGGCAGTGGCTCAAGGCCGCTACCGTCGACTATCAAAAAATTCTCGACGAAGCGTTGGCATTTGCCGACTACGTCAAGCCGATGGTCGCTGATGTCAGCACACTGCTATATGAGGCCCGTCGTCGCGGCGAGAAAATCCTGTTCGAAGGCGCCCAGGGTTCGTTGCTCGATATCGACCACGGCACCTATCCGTATGTCACTTCCAGCAACACCACAGTCGGCGGCGCGCTCGCTGGCACCGGTGTCGGTGCCGACGCCATCGACTATGTACTCGGCATCGCCAAGGCCTACGCCACGCGTGTCGGCGGCGGCCCGTTTCCAACCGAGCTCAACGACGCGATGGGCGAGAATCTGCGCAAGCGTGGCAACGAGTTTGGTGCCACCACCGGGCGCCCGCGTCGCTGCGGCTGGATCGACATGGTGGCGCTCAAGCGCGCGGTGCAGATCAACGGCATCTCCGGTCTGGCGATCACCAAGCTCGACGTGCTCGATGGTCTGCCCAGCATCAAGGTCTGCATCGCCTACGAATATCGCGGCAAGCGCCGCGAACTGGCACCGCTCGATGCTGCCGGCTGGGATGAAGTAAAGCCGGTGTATCTCGAATTCCCCGGCTGGGACGAACCCACCAGCGGCATCCGCGAGTTCAGCAAATTGCCAGCGGCCGCGCGCGCGTACCTGCGTTCGGTCGAAGAACTTTCCGGCTGTCCACTCGCCCTCGTCGCCACCGGTGCCGACCGTCTGGACACGATCGTCCTCAAGGATCCGTTCGCGTAGCAGCGCACCCGAGCGCGGCAAATCGGTAGGAGTGCACCCGTGCGCGACACATGCAATGCAGCCCTCGAGCACTGTTCCCGACGCCTCGCGACGCGCCAGAATCGCGAGGCAGAGCACGTTTGTTCGATCGTCCATCTGCTCGACTGTCAAACCGCATTGCGATCTGGTGATTGGTGTTTATGTATCACTCGTTTGTTTCTGGTCGTTTGAGCTTCGCTGCCTGGGTGTGCGCCGGCCTGCTGCCGATTTCAGCCGGAGCGCAGACCATCCCGAACACGCTCGGTTGGCATGAGCTTGCCAATACGCGAATCCGGCCACTGTGCCCGTCGATTCTCACCTTCGAGTATGGGAGCTGCAGTGCAGTGACCAACGCCTGGGGAGGCGCGGTGCTGGATGCGGTGCGCAACCGCCTGTACATCCTTGGTGGCGGGCACGCGGATTACGCTGGCAACGAGGTCTACATGCTCGATCTCGACAGCGTGCAGATGTCGCGCGTGAATGAGCCAAGTTTTCCGGTGCGCGATGGTTGCCTGGCCGGCAACCAGTCGATGTACGCCGATGGCCGCCCGGTCTCTCGGCACACCTACTCCAACATCGAATACCTGCCGGCGATCGATCGCATTCTGCTGTTTGGCGGTTCGCGCTGGCAATGCGGTTACTTTGGCGATGACACTTGGTTGTTTGATCCCGGCGGCGACACCTGGACCCGGCAAATCACCTCGGCTCAACCCACAGGCACATTCAACATGGGGTTGACCCGCGACCCGCAAACGCAACGGGTCTATGGACGCAGCGAGAATCTTCTCTATTCGTTCGATGCAAGTCTTGGCACCTGGACGCAGCGCAGTGAAGAGTTTTCTGCGGGCAGCTATAAGAATGCCGTGCTCGACCCGGTTCGCCGTCACTACTACTGGTATGTGCAGGGCGAAACCACATTGCGCTGGTATGACATCAGCAATGCCAGCGCCAACAATTTGCAAAGCCAGTCACGCGCCACCAGCGGCTGCGCTGCATTCATGGCTGACGGCGACGCCGGCTGGCAATACGACCCCGTGCTCGATCGGCTGGTGGCCTGGACCAACGGCGACAATGTGTATCTGCTCAATCCAGATACCGGTGCGTGCGAAACGCGCACTTTCTCCAACGGGCCGACCGCGGTGGAAGCGGGCACGTTCGGTCGCTTTCGTTACATCCCGAGCATGAATAAATACATCGTCTGCAATTCAATCGACGCCAACTGCCATGCCTTGGTGCTCGGCCCGGCCAATGTTTTTTTCAGTCATGGATTCGAGTAGTTTACCCTCCTGCGCCAGCGCCTCCTACGGAGTCACACATCCAAGCTCATCGCAACCCGCTGCAGGGTTCGATGACGCAGACGCTACCGCGAGTGCGCCCTCGGCAATAACTGACATGATCATCGCGCCCAGCGCCATATCTTCCAGCACGCCAAAGTGCTGCATGCGCAATCGTCCTTCGCGATCGATCAGCAGCAGGGTGGGTGTACCGCGCATGGCGTAGTGCCGCATCGTCTGCGGCACAGCATCGGCGTCGCCGGGTGCATCGATGGCAATCGGAAACTCCAATCGATACTCATGCGCGAACGCCTGCAACGCCGCGCGGGTGCCTTGCGCTTGATGATGCTCGAACACCGAGTGCAACCCGATCAGCACCAAGTCGGTTGCAGAAAAGTGTCGCGCCGCCTTTTGCGCCTGCGGCAATGCATGACTGACGCAGCCCGGGCACAGCATCTGGAACACCTCGACCAGGACGACGCGCCCGCGCAGCGCCGCCAACGAAAAATCGTCGGCGGCATTCAACCAGGACTGCGTGATAAACGGCGCTGCCATCGGATACATGCGGACCTCGTCTGCGACTGGGCGAACACGCGGCATTGTAAGCGCGTTGCTCATGGCGTCGGCGTCGCCTTCGCGGTCACGCGCTGCGGCAGGCTCAGATCACCCGACTGCACATCGAACACGTTTACCACGCAAAGCAGCGGGCTATGCGCACTTGCATTGATACGAAGCCCGGCAGTGACGCCATCAAACGCCTGGTCCAGTACCCGCCCTGCGTCATCGAACGGCACGCGCACACTGACACTTGGTCCGGTAAAACGCGGCGCGTAACCGGGGCTGTCGATCAATAGCGGCACACCTGGCCAGGTCTTGGGTAGACGCGGTTTGCTACCTTCGGGGATGTCCTGCACCTTGAGTGCGCCCTTGCCACAGACCTCATCCGGCACCAGCACCACCCAATGCGTATGCCAGTCGGCACCGGTGGTCGCGAACAGCGGCGTATCGTCGAAATCAGGATGGATGGTCACCGCCAATGCCAGCGTTCCGGCGTCGTGGTCAAAGCCCACGTCAAACGGATCGATACGCGTCGGCCACACATAAGAAAACACGTCTGCACCGGCGAACGCACCCTTGCGTGTCGGCCGCTCCTTCCCGGCCTTGCCTTTCACTTTCATCGAAAAAACCATCCAGCGTTGCTCGCGATCGACGCGAATATCGGTCTCGACGATATCGAATGCGGGCGCCGGCACGGATTTTTGTGTGGTCGCCGAGGCGTGTGAATGCGCCAGTGCAGTGCAACCGATGCGCACAGCAAGCGCCGTGCTTTGGCGGCGTACAGAGGGGGTGGTTTGCATAAAGTGCTCCATTGCTTTTGCACAGCATCGCGCGCCGAGAATCGGTCGCACTGCTATGTCTGGGCGGCAATGTAGTCGTCCTGCCCGGGCGCGAGAAGTCTGCACAAGCCCGTGTCATAGGCACTTTTTGGTTCGCGTTGGGACAACGGCTGAGGAAATATATTTTTGCCGCAGCTCCCTAGCCAACGACTTGTCTGCGAATCAGCAGCGGAGCCAAAGCAACACGCTCAGCCGCGCTCCTGTTCCAACGCAGCGATCTGGTCCAGCACGGTATTGAAGCGAACGCCAAACGCGCTCAGTCGATACTCCACGCGCGGTGGCACTTCGGCAAACACTTCGCGCTCGACGATGCCAAAGCGCGCCAATTTACGCAGGCGTTCATTCAACACCTTTGCCGTCAGTCCTTCGACCTGGCGCTGCATTGCCCCAGGCCGCGACACTCCGGTGCTGATCAGGCGCAATACAGTCAATGACCACTTGCAGCCGACAATGTCCTCCACCATCCCGGCAACAGGCATGGCTTGGGCGACAGATCTTTCTTCAGGTGCGGACATGCGATCCAGCATGAGTGCTTAAGGACTGGAAATCCAGCAGCAATTTAGAAGGGCAGAGAGCCTGATCGCACGAACCGGCCGATTCCGCCTCAACCCTTGCTACTCGAAACCATTCTTTAACAACGCATCAATGAACGTGCTCTCGACCGCGCCGATGTCACAGCGGGCAATGCCATCCGCATCGCCGTCGATGGGGCGCAGCACATAGCGCGCATCCTGCGCCAGGCAACCCGCCGGATTGCCGGCGTCGATTGCAGCGCTGCCAAAGGCGGGGCGCATCGTCGGAATAAAGCCTCCGTTGGACGCCGGTGGCAACAACCAGCTCATATATGAAACAAACTGGCTGCCGGTGTCGTTTTCGATCTGGCAGCTGCCACCAAAGTACAAGTTCCAGCCTGCCACTCCGGTTTGCGCCGCGCTGAGGCTTGCAGCGCACGAGTTATTGCCATTGAGCACGTTGTGGTTCAGCGCAATCAAGTTGGTCACGCTGAGCCAGAGTTGCGACGGCTGGCCTGCGCCTTGGGCGCTGTTGTCGCTGAACGTGTTGTGCTCGATTCGCGCATGGCAACAGTTGACCAGGGCCAGCCCGCCTCCAGCGTTCTTGGCGCTGTTTGCAAAGAACGTATTGTTGCGGGCGGTCATCATCGTTGAAAGTGATTGGATCACGCCCACCGCACCGCCGTCGCGACCCTGGTTGCCAGAAAAATAGTTGTTCTCGAGAGTGAGTTCATTCGCGCCATTGCCGTAGTACACCATGGCACCGCCGTCGCCCGCGCCCTCAATATCAAAGTTGAGTGAGGGGTTGCGGCAGGGTGTGCCGTTGTTGATGAAGATCGAATCGATGATCAACACGGACAGGCCGCTGCCAGGCATGTTCAGACCGAGCGCGCCGCCGCGGCCGC
Source organism: Pseudomonadota bacterium (assembly GCA_034440555.1). Lineage (GTDB taxonomy): Bacteria > Pseudomonadota > Gammaproteobacteria > Xanthomonadales > Ahniellaceae > 0-14-3-00-62-12. The sequence continues at coordinate 8,676 of JAWXCG010000130.1, read as the reverse complement.
TTGCGCACGTGCTGGGCAACGTATTATTTAGATAGACACGATTATTTTCGAAACGGGCGCGGCGGATGGTGACCGCATGCGCGCCTTCCTTGGCGAGTGCGCCACCGATTGCGTCGATACTTGCCACTGGCACCGCCGCGCTGCTTTCGATCTGATTGTTGATAAATACCGAATCGATCACCTGCAGTGGACCGGCCGCGAACACTGCGCCGCCGCGCACGCCCGTCGCCGCAGACTGGAAATACACGCGGCACTCTTCAAGCCGCACCGAATCCAGTTTCAATGCCGTGAGTTGATTGCGCACGGACACACAGCCGCCGGAATCGATGCTGCCGCCACGGCGAATGTTTAGGAAGTTCAATTCCAGCGCAGTTGTGGTCGCGCCCACGGCCACCGAAAACGGACGGTGGCCATTGCCGTCGATGATCACCCCCGCTGCGATATCACCACCACTGATCCGCACGTTGGCACCGACAACATTCGGCATCGGTTGATTCAGGAAAATCACATTGCTGGCCCCGACCGGCGTGGTCACCGGAAAGTTGAAGCGGATGTCCTGCAATGTCGCCTGGCCGGATTGCAAACCCTGCAGCGCGGCGTGCAGCGATCCGGCCCCGGAGGGATTGGTGTTCGTCACCCAGGTGATGGTCTGAGCCTGAACGCTGAGTGAGATCGACCCGAGCGCGACAAGAATCAACGCGAGGCGCGCGCGGCGTGAACCAGAGGATCGACAGGGGCGCATGCAATGCTTCCGCGTAGTGGATGTTGCATCAGTCTACGCAGAGTAGGGCCGAAGATGGTCATCACTACCGTCCGTGCCGGCCGCAAGCTGAGCAGCGCCGGGTTAACTTGTGGCAATCGGGTGCGCTAAGCTCGTTTGGTTAGCCCACACTAAATGTTCCCTTGAATTTGGTTTCGCAGCCTGGGAGATACCGTATGCAATTTATTCGTGCCTTCATTGCCGGTTTTCTGTCCACCCTGATCTTTCATCAGGGTCTGCTTGCAACGCTGTACGCCGGTGGCATCAGTCCGCGCCCGGCCTATGTGATGGCGAGCGTGCCACCACTGGGCATCCCTTCCGTACTTTCGCTGGCGTTCTGGGGCGGCATCTGGGGCATCGCGCTGTGGCTGATGATCCGACGCTCCAAAGGTGCCACGCACTGGCTGCTCGCGCTGGTGCTTGGCGCCGTGCTGCCCAGTATCGTCGCGCTGTTCATCGTGTTCCCGATGAAGGGCATGGCGATGGGCGGCGGCTACGACCCGAAACTCATCATCGGCGCCCTGTTGCTCAATGGCGCCTGGGGTCTGGGCGTGGCCCTGATCATGAAGTTGCTCAGCCCAAGCTCGAAACAGTAACCGGCACCGCTGGCTCGCGACCGGCGCCAGCGCGCCGGTTACTTGACGCTTGCGAGTACGCGCGACGGCCGACCTTCGAGTTTTTCGGCATCCGCACGCAGTTCGTTCAAGCTTACGGTCTCCCTTCGCATCAGCAGCGTGGTCAGCTGATCAATGCCGGTAGCCCCGTTCGCGCGCAGCTCCTGGTCCAGGGCCGCGAACAGCGCAACAGCCTTGCGTGTGCGATCGCGCGCCGACTCGCTGGCTCGCAGCTTTTCGACCTTTGCGCCAGACGTGTCGGCACTCTTGATTGACAGCGCAAAGCGCTTTGCAGAAATCAGCCCGGCGCGGTGACCAATATCCAGAGAATAGTATTCCGCGATACCCTCGCTGATCCAATCATCGGCGCCGTCCCCGCGGATGTCAGTGATCACATGCGTCAGTTCGTGCAGCAACGGGCTGGTGCCGTTTTCGCTCAACAGCGGTCGCTGTGCATGTAACCACAGCGACCCAGGCGCCGACAGGCCACCGCGCCACATCGGATCGCCACTGCGCACGATCAAAATCTTGTCAGGCAGTTTGCCAAACGCCAGGCGCATCTCGGGCAAAGCCTGACGCACGATCGCCATCGTGGCTACATGATCAACGCGCTCGCCTTTGGGTGCCGCGATCGTGACGCGTGTGCCCGCTATCGTCTCGCGCGTTGAAAACAGATCGCCGGCGCCGATCCAGCCGACCGGCCGGTCAAACTTGCGTTCGGCATTGGTAATGGCGAACTCGCCGTCAGCCACCTTCGAGTACGCCGTCTCGACATCGCTCCAGCCAGGAGGCAATTTGAAACTCAGCTTCGCAGTCGAGCCGCTGCCCTTGGTTGCACGTACCTTTGCCGCCGGAAACAATCGATCGCCACGCGTGATCACCCATTTCGGCGTCATTCGAGAATCGTAAGCGCCATCGCTGCGACGATGCTCAACCGCAACGCGATAACGCAATGCGCCACCGGTGCGCGGCGGCAGCCACAGCACACGGTCGCCGTGCCGCTCGATCGAACCGTCGCCACTGACCGCGATGTAAATATCCACTGGCATGCGCAGGTCAAGCGCGATCAGTCTGCCGGTCACAGGTCGCGTGCTGATCTGGATATCCGCACTTCCAGCCGCAGGCAAAAATCGTGCCGAGTAGTGCACTTCATACTTCGGCGTCGCGGCCTGCGCCGCGCCAATCAATGTGGCCAGCAGCAACGTCAGGGCAGTGGGTAGGGCGGATCGAGCCATTGTGGTGCCTGCTGGATTCATGAGCGGGCAGTGTACGCGCTGACAACCACGAAGACCGGTGTTGGCACTGCGCGTGACCCATTCATTGCTTCGCCGTTCACAAAAAAGTGCGCGGCTCATCGCAGTGCGCAGCCGCGGCTTCGTCCAACCGCTGCAATTGCACGACACGCAATCCCACTGATTGTCTGCAGTTCATGGCACGCAATTCGTGCACGCTCCAAGGCGAGTAAGATGCCAACGAATTGGGAGGGTCTATGCGCACTCTATCGTTCGGCTTCCTTTGCGTTGGTGCATTTTTTCTGACACCCGGCGCGCTGCTCGGCGATGTATTGCCGCAATTTCCGCCAGGCTCGGTTTGGCGTCAGAACGTCAGCGGCGCGGCTGTGCATCTGAGTTCACCATCGATGATCAGCACGCTGCAAGGCCTGGGCGGTTTTGGCAACGGCCGCATGCAGATAGACTTTTCCATTCGCGTGGTACGCGCCGCTGCGGGCGTAGCCACCGTGCCGATCACTTCGATAGTCGGTGGCGGGCCCAACGATGTTTACTACAGTCCCGACTGCGATGCGCTGGGTAGCGCAGTGCCCGTGCCCCCCGGCGCCACGATCGAGGGCGAGACCGGCATGACCTGCGATGTCTTCGGTAACGACTGTCACTACCTGGTGACCCAAGGCAACACGTTGTTTGAGGTGTATCGCGGCACCGTAGCCGCGGGCAGCATGCAATCGCAATGTCTGGCCACATGGCAATTGAACGTGGTCTATCCGCCGCAGGGTCGTGGCGAACATTGCACCAGCGCCGATGCCGCCGGCTTTCCGATCGCACCCATGCTGTTCAATGCCGATGAAATACACGCCTCGCTGACCCTCGATGCAACCGGCAACGGCGACCTGGGCCATGCCATCCGTTTCATTCTGCCCAATCCACGCATGGCCAGCGATGCGTCGCTCGGTGGCGTCGAAGGCCGACTCTACGTGCGCCCCGGTTCGCATGCCGGCGGCCCCAGCGGACCCGTCGGTTCCGTGCCCTACGGCGCCCGCCTGCGCCTGCGCAGCGACTTTCCACTCGCCAACTACAACCCCGCCGCGCGCGTGATCCTCAACACACTCAAACGCTTCGGCATGGTGCTGGCCGATGGCGGCACCGTGGCACTGACCGCAGAGAGCGACCTCTACACCACGGCAAAGTGGGTCGATTTTCCTCTCGCCGCCCGCGTTTTCGATCAAACCTCCAGCGCCGCCATCGTCCTCATCTCCGATTTCCAAGTAATGGACACCGGCCCACGCATCGCCGAAACCTACGACTGCGTCCCCACCGTATTGCCGACTGGCGTGATATTTCAGGACGGGTTTGAGTAGAGCGGGCGAGGTGGGTGCAAGAGGGACCGAACTTCACTCTCTGAGTCGCGCGCGCCTAGTTGCCGCCAAAGCATTACGATGCCCGCGGAAGGGCCCTCAGCCGAAAACAGTCGTCAGCGGTTTGCGGGCCAGCAAGGCTTTGTGCGGTGACAGACATGAGAATGTGAAGCGCGCGTTTCCCCAGGAACTCCTGGAATGAGGTTGCCTTGATTGCACTCGAGACGCCTCGCAGCCGCCGGTAGAAACGCATCTGCTTTGCTGACATCGGCAAATTTCGAAATAGCATCGATCCATCAATACCGAACTTTTTATGAGTACGCGTTCTATGAGTGCTCGTTTTATGAGCGCTTGTTTTATCAGTACTGGCCGCGGCCCAGCAAACGCCAGTGCAGTGCCCGACGTTTATCCCCGCGTCCTGCATGGCATGAATTGGCCTGACGCATGTCCCCTTTTCCGCGGATTTACGAAAGGTATGTGAACACCGATCGGGGACTCGCCCGCGATCAACGAACTGGGAGCTTAAACCGTGAACTTTCGCAATCGCCTGTATGTCTTCGCAACATTGATGCTGATGCCGATTCTGGCCGGAGCCGGCGACGGCGACCTCGATCCAAGCTTCAGCGTCGACGGCAAGGTATGGCACGACTGGCCCGCCAGCTTGGTGCAAGTGGAAACAACAGCGGTACTGGCGCTCGCCGACGGCAGCGTGGTCACCGCAGGATGGGCCGACAACGGAAGCAATAATCGTGATTTTGCGATCGCCAAGTTCACCAGCGGTGGCGTACTCGACGCTGGCTTCGGTAATGCCGGCTCCTTGATCGTATCCTTCGATGTGGTTGCCGGTGGCGACGACCGTGCGTTCGGCATATTCCAAGTGGCCGGCAACAAGCTGCTGGTGGTCGGATCCGCCGATGTCGGCGCGCCTGCCTATCGGCGCCCTGCGATGCTGCGCCTCACTTCCAACGGACAACCCGATGCCACGTTCGGCGCCGGTGGCAAGCGTGTCGTCGCTACACAGCCGCTGGGGCCGGGGGCGTCAATGAACTTCAAAGTTGCCAAGCGTGCACCCGATGGCAAATTGTTGGTTGCGGGTTACTGTCAAAACTGCGGTTTCGGCGGCCCGCCTGATTTCGTCGCACTGCGCCTGTTGCCAGAGGGCGATGTCGATTCAACATTCGGCAATCTCGGCTGGGTCAACTTTGGCCGATTCAATACCAACAACCAGTGGCTCAATGAACAGGTGAATGACATTGCCGTCGACGACATGGGCCGCGTCGTGCTTGCCGGTACCAGTACACTCGACAGCGATCCCAATGAACAAGTGCGCCCGCTGCTGGTGCGTTTTACTGCGGCTGGTCAGCTCGACACCACATTCAACACCACCGGCTTTTTCGAGATCGATCTACTCGGCAGTTGGGGCGCCTCCGCCATCGCGTTGGACAGCGTCACGCAGGGGTCCATCATCGCATTGAATCTGGTCAATCCGGGCGTCGCCACTCCGGCAGCCGTGCTGATGCGGTTATCCAGCAGCGGCAATGTGAATGGGTCCTTTGGCGTCAATGGCCAGCTCGACCTGACCCGCGAAGAAGGCACCCACATCGATGCATTGGTCGTTCGCGCCGATCGCCGCATCATGGCCGCTGGCTGGATCGATCCGACCGGCACCGGACAACGCGACTTTTTTCTGGCACGCAGCCTCGCCGCCGGCGATCTGGACAACAGCTTCGACGGCAACGGCGTGCAGCGCGTCGCGTTCGATATCGTCACCAATGCCTCCGACCAGGCCAACGCCATGACACTATCGGACGAGCGCGCCGTAGTTGCAGGAACGATCTTCGCCCCACATACCAATGTGCGCTACGCCACCGGTGTCCTGCGACTGCAGTCACCCCTACTCTTCAAGAGCGATTTCGATTGAAGCGTTCGCGTGCCATTGAAAACGATTCGCCTCGATTGCGCCGTGACGTGGTACAGCGCACCGGAAAACTCCACACGCGTCGGTCGGGCCATGGCCAAGCCTAGCCCAGTGAATGTCTACTTTGATAGACCTGACCCCTTCTCCCCGTTCGGCGCCAAAGACGCGACCTCTTTTCCCTCGGGCGATATGGCAATACATGACGCGACCCCGTTTCCCGCGTTTCCCGCACGACCCCGTTTCCCGGCTAGGCGCGTAGGCGTCAACGCCGGCGCAGGCGAAAATCGCTCGCGGAATTCGCGTCTGCGCGCGGCGCTGAGCATCAGCACGCGGCCGTTCACCTGCCGACCCGTTGCGGTCGTGAGCGGTAGCGGCTTCGTCTCGGGGGTTTATGAAGGACGACAGCTTCATATCCGCGGCAAATCACGCATGCCGCCCGCGCGATCGCTTTTTCACCCGACCTTCCCCCTGATTTCCTACGAGGCATTATCGATGAAGATTCACCCATCCATCGCCTGCTGTTTGCTTGCTGCCGGGTTGCTCGGCTCGGCCCATGCGAGCGTGCAAGGCATCGTCATCGCCGAGTCCGCCGATGGCCGCTCGACCGAGCTGCAACAGTTCAACAGCAGAGGCGTACTCGTTCCCGCACAGCAACGCGGCCAGACCCTGGTCCCCGGCTACGGCGGCCTGCCCGATGTTTCGCATCCGCAAAAGGTACTCGTGCTGCTGATCGGACCAAACTATCAAGCACACCCACTTGCGGAACTGCAGAACCTGTTCGAAGGCAGCGGGCCGAAGTCGTTGAAGAGCTTCTACGAGTCCCAGTCCGGCGGCCGGCTGCGCTTCGCCCCCTTCGTCTATCGCAGTATTGCGCAACCCGGCTATAACGGCTGCGTGCTGAATGTCGACAGCCAGCTCGCGCGCTATACCGAGGCCACCGGCGACCGCGCGATCGACTTCGATCATGTGTTCTACATGGGCTCATTCGACCAGAGCAAATGCACCGGCGTCTTCACTGGAACAATTGCGTCCGCGAGCGCCGGCACCATCCGCGTCTCCAATCAGTACGGAAGCTACGAGCATACGGCAAGCTCGTACAGCGACGAATACATGGCCAACGAATACATCCTCAGTCACGAGTTCGGACACCAGCTCGGCTGGGACCACAGCAACAGCAGCAGCACCACTCAGCATTTCGCTTATGGCGATGCTGGCGAGGTCATGGGTGCGCCGTACGGCGAGTACCGCGTTTCGGCGTTCCGCAAATGGTCGTACGGATGGATGGAGTCGACACGCACGCTGGGCGAGACCGAATACGGGTCGTCCATCCAGATCTCGCGCCGCAGCGGCCCCGAACTGCTGATGGTCCCACTGCCGATCAGCCGATTGAAGACCCAGTACATGGGCCGCACCATGCTGGCGATCGCCATTGAGGATGAAATTCCCGATCAGAACGGCGGGCTGCCATGGCGCCGAGCCGGATTGCTGCCGCGCATCGTCAGCACCGGCCTGCCATTTTCCGCAACATCGGTGCTGATCGATCCGGCTTTCGATGGTTCGACGCAAAAGACCAGCAATCTGGTGATCGACCGCCCCGGCAACTACAGCCTGCCCGAGGCCGGCGTCACCATTGTGGTCGAGCAGGTCAGCCGGTCCTCTGCGACGTTGAAGATCTACAACGATCTACGACCGAGCCCGTTCAGTATCAGCATGCTGCCCAATCCCAGCGGAACCGCCTGTTATCACCGCGTCTTCGCCATGCACGGAATCAGAACGAACGCCCTAGTGACTGCGCAGACGCAGAGCGACGGTGCCCGCGAAACCATGAAGCAAGTCGGCACCAGTGACATCGCCAACTACGCCTGGTTCCTGGGCGCAGCATCGATGAGTGTCAGTGCCGCGGAGATGAATACCGACGGCAGCTACACCACCTACAACGCGACCGCGCCAGCGGCGAGGGAATGCACCGAACTGCCGCCAGTACTGCAGATCGAGCAGACGCGTCTGGATGAGACCTATGGCCCTGAGTGCGGGCTGATCACCACCTCGGCGACGAACCTGGCCAGTCCGACCACCAGCATCTTCGGCCAATTGGGTGCGAATAGCTGGAGCTTTGCAGGCTATGACACCTGGAATCTTTTCGGCTTCGACAACCGTCAGATTGCGACGACCCACTGGGCCGACAGCGCGTTTGAGATCGGCACAACCACGGTGGCGCCGGTCGAATGCTTCGGACGACCCGTGCCCAAGCTGCAGTTCGCGGCAACCAGCTTCAGCGCGGACTGCAAGACAGTGTCGTTCAAGATCACGCAGACCGCGCCAGGCATTGCCGGTTCGCACATGGCGTTGACCCTGGGCACGTTTGGCCCAGACGGCGCCAAGTACCAGGAATGCGCGATGGGTAGCGAATCGGCTGGTACCACCAGCTGCGACCTGACCTTCGACAGTTCCTTGAACCTGAGGCGATTCACCGCGAGAGCCGAGAGCCCCAGCGATCTGGCCGCGATGCAGGGCACGTTCCTCTGCAAGGCCTCAAAGTAACCGGTTCAGGCGCTATGCTCGAGGTGGCTACAGCAGTGGAGCAAACTTGCTCCACAAAGAAACTGCGAAACAGGCGAAACAGGCGAAACAGGGGTCTAAACAGGGGTCAGTGAACCATTTCGCCAGCAAGGCATCGCGAAATACCACACTGACCCTGAGGTTTCCCCACAAATTTAGCGGGTTCACACGGCATTTGCGATGATCCGGATGGACGCTCGTGCTGCGCTCAGCTTGGGTTTCCAGCGATCAAATT
>JAWXCG010000129.1:0-14287 GCA_034440555.1 Pseudomonadota bacterium | reverse complement strand
TTGGATCAGCGCAACGCACCCGGATCAGTCGCTCGCCAGCTGCCAGCGCTGCACGCACCAGGTCTAGCAGTCCAGCGCTTCCCAGCTGCGCGGCATCAGGGGAAATGCAGTAGTGCGCGGGCCATTGCAGGCTGCGCGCAATGGGCAAGTCGGCGGGTGGCATCCGATCCATCGGCAGCTCGTCCGGCGCCGACCAGCGCAGCGCCGATGCCTCGATTGCTCTGGGTTGGCCATGGAAGTCCAACACCCGCCAGGCGTGCAGGTGCAGGGAGAAATCGTTGTGCGGCTCGATTACGCTCATCAGACGCACCGCAGAAACGCCATCAATGCCCAGTTCTTCGCGCAATTCCCGACGCAATGCCACGAGGGCAGTTTCGCCTGGCTCGATCTTGCCGCCGGGAAACTCCCACAGACCCGCGTGCTGCTTGCCGAGCGGGCGCTGTGCAATAAGTACGCGACCGCGATCGTCGTCGATCAGCGCCGCGACTACGTGCAATGCGCGCTGTTGCAATGCAGGCTGGTCCTCCATTTGACTACCTCGCTGGATAGCGTGAATGACAAAAGTGAGCCGAAAGCGCTACTCCCGCCCCGATGTTCAGGGGTAAGGGTGGTCGCTTGCGACGCGCATGCTCGCGACTGGACGAACGCACCGCGGCGATGCCGACGGGCCGCACAGGATTGGGCGGGGTAAGGGAACCTCTGAACAAGTCCGGAGCCGAGATAGCCCCCTGAGTCAGGGGGCGAAAAACCGTAGGTTTTTGACCAGCTCCGCTGTTGAGAGCGGGGTTTGGCAAGCAATAAGCAGTGTGGCGAAGACGAAGTGGTGACTTATTCAGCCCTTCCCTAGGGAGCACACGCTCCTTCTGACATTCATGCTGCGGGGTGCTGCTCCCCACAGCATCAAAGTCAGGCCAGACGACCGTGACAATGCTTGAATTTTTTCCCCGAGCCACACGGGCAGGCATCGTTGCGACCGACCTTGGGCATCGCAGCAGCGCGATCTGCCGATAAGCCCGTTGCGAAATTGGCGGCCATTCGCGCCTGCACCTCAGCCTCTTCCTCGACGCCAAAGTCGCCAGCGTCTGCGTGCTGGAACTGCACAGGCGTGTTGGCCTGGCGCTGCTGTTCGAGGCGTTGTGCTTCGGCAATGTCTTCTTCGCTCTGCACTCGAACGCGCGCGAGCACATTGACCACTTCAATCTTCACCCGCTCGAGCATTTGCTGGAAGAGTTCAAACGCCTCGCGCTTGTACTCCTGCTTGGGTTGCTTCTGCGCATAGCCGCGCAGATGGATGCCCTGACGCAGATAGTCCATATTCGCCAGGTGGTCGCGCCATTGCGTATCGAGCACGCGCAGCAGGAAGTGTTTTTCCACCGCGCGAGTGAATTCGCTGCCGAGCTGGGCTTCCTTCTCGCGAAAGAATCGTTCGACATCTTCCTGGATTTTTGCAACTAGATCGGCGTCGCTGAGTTCGTCATGCGATTCAAAATGCCGCTTGCTGCTGACCACGATTCCAAAGTCCTGCTGAATGGCCTTGTCGAGGCCAGTCAAATCCCACTGCTCGGCAATACTCTCTACGGCGACAAACTTGCGGCAAGTGGCCTCGATCACGTCCCGGCGGATGTTCTCCACGGACTCGTGGATGTCTTCAGGCTCAAGCAGTTCATTGCGCTGCTGATAGATCACTTTGCGCTGGTCGTTGGCAACGTCGTCGTACTCAAGCAGGTGCTTGCGAATATCGAAGTTGTGCGCTTCGACCTTGCGCTGCGCCTTTTCAATTTGCCGCGATACGAGCTTGTCTTCAAGCGCGTCGTCGTCCTTCATGCCAAAGATCTGCATCCACTTGGTTACCCAATCCGGCGCGAAAATGCGCATCAAGGTGTCTTCAAGCGACAGGAAAAACCGGCTGGAGCCTGGGTCACCCTGGCGGCCAGAGCGACCGCGCAATTGATTGTCGATACGTCGCGATTCGTGCCGCTCAGTGCCGATGATATGCAAGCCACCAGCGGCCAGCACAATCAGTTGGCGCGCCCTGGCTTCGGCGCGTACCCGCGCCTGGTCTGCTTCGGTGGCTTCCGGCGGCAACTCAGCGAGCGCCGCTTCGACATTGCCGCCGAGCACGATGTCGGTACCGCGGCCGGCCATATTGGTGGCGATGGTGACTGCGCTCGGGCGACCGGCCTGGGCAACGATTTGCGCCTCGCGCTCATGCTGTTTGGCGTTCAGCACTTCATGCGCCAAACCCTTTTCCTTGAGCATTGCGGACAGCATCTCAGAGGTTTCGATCGAAGTTGTGCCGACCAGAACCGGCTGCTTGCGGCCGTTGCAATCGCGAATGTCCTCGATAATGGCGTTCCATTTGGCCTTCGCCTTCAGGAAGACCAGATCCGGGGCGTCTTTGCGCACCATTGGCCGGTTGGTGGGGATGACCACCACTTCCAGATTGTAAATCTGCTGAAACTCGTAGGCCTCGGTGTCCGCGGTGCCGGTCATGCCCGCAAGCTTTTTGTACATGCGGAAGTAATTCTGAAAGGTGATCGACGCCAGCGTGTGGTTTTCACGTTGGATCGGCACGCCTTCTTTGGCCTCGACAGCCTGGTGCAGTCCGTCCGACCAACGTCGGCCGGAAAGCGTGCGGCCGGTGAACTCGTCGACAATGATGACTTCGCCGTCGCGCACAATGTAGTCAACATCGCGCTGATACAGGTTATGCGCGCGCAGCGCAGCGTTCAAATGGTGAACGGCTGCCAGATGCTTGGGATCGTATAGACTCTCATCTGCGCCAATGATGTTGTCCTGCCGCAGCAACTGCTCAGCGCGCTCCATGCCCTGCTCGGACAAGTGCACCTGTTTCTGTTTTTCCTCGACGAAGAAGTCGCCTTCGCCTTCTTCAGTGGCCTGCCGATTCAGGCGCGGCACAATCTGGTTGATCTTGATGTAGAGCTGCGGCGACTCGTCAGCTGGGCCGGAGATGATCAGCGGAGTGCGGGCTTCGTCAATGAGAATCGAGTCAACTTCGTCGACGATCGCAAAAAATGCGCCACGCTGGTAGCGATCCTCTTTGGATAGCGCCATGTTATCGCGTAGATAGTCGAAGCCGAATTCGTTATTGGTGCCGTAGGTGATATCCGCAGCGTACGCAGCACGTTTGGCGTCAGAGCGCATGCCGGGGACGACTACGCCTACGTCGAGGCCGAGGAAATTGTAGACCTTGCCCATCCAGGCAGCATCGCGGCGGGCGAGATAGTCGTTGACGGTTACCAGATGTACGCCTTGGCCAGCCAAAGCGTTGAGGTAAACCGAGAGCGTGGCGACCAATGTCTTGCCCTCCCCGGTGCGCATCTCGGCAATCTTGCCCTGATGCAGCACCATGCCACCAATCAGCTGGACGTCGTAGTGGCGCATGCCGAGGACGCGTTTTGCTGCTTCGCGCATGGTGGCGAATGCTTCGGGCAGCAGTGCATCAAGCTTCTCGCCCTTGGCATAACGATCTTTGAACCGGGTGGTATTTTCACGCAGGGCGTCATCACTCAGCGCCTGCATCGTCGGTTCGAGTGCGTTGATCGCGTCGATCTGCTTGCGCATCTGGCGCAGCAGGCGCTCATTGCGACTGCCAAAGAGAGTGGTGAGCAGCTTGTTGAACATGGGTATGGGACTTTTTGAGATCGGAAAATGCACAGCCGCCCGAAGGCGGCGGCGAGAGTAACGCAGGGGTGTGGGCTGAGGGTAGGAATTTCAACCCCCGCGGGAGTTCAAGCTCCCTGGCGCTGACCCTTGATGAAGTTCGAGGGATTGACCACGCGGCCATTTTCCCAGACCTCAAAGTGTACATGGGTTCCCGTGGATCGGCCGGTCGAACCCATCTTGGCGACCACATCACCCGAGCGCACTGGGTCGCCGACCTGAGAAAGGTTGAGCGAATTGTGTGCGTAGCGCGTCACATAGCCATTGCCGTGGTCGATCTCGACCACGTTGCCATATCCATTCTTGCGGCCCGAAAACGATACTACGCCGCCAGCGACCGCCACGATGTCATCACCAAGCACGCCGTCGAAGTCAATGCCGCTATGGAATTGACGCGTGCCGCTGATCGGATCCGGCCGAAAGCCGTAGGAGGATGAGGTGTAACCGTGGCGAACTGGAATGCCGGTCGGCATCAGGCTCTGGTCGAGCGAGCGATCTTCGAGCAACTCTTCCAATACCGTGAGCTGACGGGATTGCTGGGCCAACTGGCGCTGGAGCCGGAACAGCTCAGACGAAAACTGATTGGGCGGCATCATCAGCCCGATGGGTTCGTGTGCCGGACCGCCCATGTCGGGTTCGCTCGAGAAGTTGAACTCACCATCATCAAGTTTGCCCAATTTTGCCAAGCGCTCGCCAAGCGCATTGATGCGCGTGGATGAAGCCTGGATGCGCCCCAGTTTCAGCGCCAGAGCGTTCATGTCGCGAGTGACGATGCCATTGAGCCTGGCAACCTCGGCTTCCTGCTTGTGTAGTTCGGCACGAGTGACGCCAAGTTTGTCGCGTAGCGACTCGGGTGCGATGAACGCAGTGCCGATCCAGGTACCCAGACCAAAAATGGCCAGAACGACTGCGCCAACGACCACGCCAGCAATGAGTTGCAGGCGGCGTTCACCCAGGCGCAAAACGCGCGTGCCTGAGAAGGGTTTCGAGACGATAATGATGTTCATTGTGCTCAAAAAACCTTAAGGTGATCCAACATGCCCCCGGACAACAAACAGTCCGCGCCATCCCGACAGCCGGAAAAAGTTCTGGCCAGCGGAACCCCTGCGCTTTCCCGTTTGCTCGAGCACGCCGCTCGCCTGCGGCGTCTCGACTACCAGTTGCGCCTCCAGCTTGCCTGGGCTGAGTCGGCGCCCTTTGAGCTCGCCAACGTACGCGCCGGGACACTGGTCTTGACCACACCGCTCGCCACTGTGGCGTCCCGACTGCGGCTGGAGCAGACCCGAATCATCGAGGCTGCATCGCGCAATTGGGTCTCGCCCATCACCAAGCTGGTTGTAAAAACAGTCCCGGCTTTGGCACACAAAGTGCTGCCCCCGGCCTCAAAACCATTGTCATCCACAGCAGCGCAACAACTCCGTGCTGCAGCTTCCATTTCCAACGATCCCCAACTGCAGGAACTCTTACTACGGATGGCGTCCCTCGCCGACTAGCTTCCTGGGACGCGAAAGATTGGGGTTTGGCCCAAGTGATCGCTCCGAAATTGATTGGTGGGGATGCCCACCGCACTGATGACCGCGCTTCAGATGGCTTGCGCGGGGTGCGCGTAGGAAATTGGCGCCTCGGAGGGGTCCGAGAAGGTAATCTCCTCCCACGCCTTGCTGTCCGCAATCAATGTGCGCAGCAGCAAGTTATTCAATTGATGCCCCGACTTGGAGCCGTAGAACGCTCCAATCAGGCTGTGACCCAACAGATACAAGTCGCCGATTGCGTCGAGAATCTTGTGTTTGACGAATTCGTCCTCGTACCGAAGGCCGTCTTCATTCAGTACGCGGTAGTCATCAAGGACGATGGCGTTATCCATGCTGCCACCCAGTACCAGATTGCGTTGGCGCAGCATTTCGATGTCGCGCATGAAGCCAAATGTGCGTGCGCGGCTGACTTCTTTAACAAACGAGGTGGTGGAAAAGTCGATCTCAGCCGTGGAGGCTTTCTTGGAGAAGGTCGGGTGCGAGAAATCAATCGCAAATCCCACCTTGAAACCATCGAACGGATCGAATCTCGCCCATTTTTCGCCGTCGCGGACGGTGACCGACTTCTTGATTCGGATAAAACGCTTGGCGACGTTTTGTTCTTCGATGCCCGCGGACTGCAGCAGGAACACGAATGGGCCGGCGCTGCCGTCCATGATCGGTACTTCCGAAGCGCTCAGATCGACATAGGCGTTATCGATTCCCATTCCAGCCATTGCCGAGAGCAGATGTTCTACCGTTGAAACACGAACACCATCCTTGATGAGCGTGGTGGACAAACTCGTGTCACCGACATTTTCGGCTCGAGCTTCTATTTCCACGGGCTGCGCCAGATCAATGCGCCGGAAAACGATCCCGGTGTCCGGTGCTGCTGGACGTAAGGTCATGTAGACCTTTTGACCGGTATGAATACCCACGCCGGTGGCGCGGATCACATTTTTCAGGGTGCGCTGTTTGATCATGCTTGTTTGTCCGGCTTGATTGTCCCAGTCGACATCCCCGAAGCTGGGCGGGTCGATTCGCGGACGATAGCACAGCCGATCTGGCCGACGGAACCCTTGGCCAGCAAAAAGACATGGATTTGTTGTTTCTAAACAACAAAACTGCGCCAAGACTTGAGGTATTGAGCGCTATCCAGCCCAGACTACAGGTGAATTGTGGACATCATGTGATGGTCTGGAGCGTTCGAGCTTCGGTGCGCCAAACAGACAATCATCAATCGCAGCCGGGGATCCCCGAAACGTGCTGAGACAACGAAATCCCCGCACGGCGCGAAGGGGCATCCCCACGCAGTGCGGAGTCATCTGTCTTCCCAGTTCAATTGCAACCGACGGCGGTCAATGCGAAAAGGCTGGGTCACTAAGGTCCGTTCGGGTCAATCAGTCGGCCTGACGACGCAGAAATGCCGGGATATCCAGATAGTCGCTGCGTTCCTTGTTGTGAGTGATCGACGGCTCGCCGACCGACAGTGCCGGTTCGGCATTTCCCAGATTGCGGCTGGTGCCAAATCCCTGCTGGGTCGCGCCCGAGCGCACGCCGGTCGCGTACTCGACATCGCCGGTGGTCGCATTGCGTACCAATTTTACCGGTCGGGGCAGAGCCGCCGCTTCTCGCGCAGGCTCGCGCAGCAACGGTCGGGTGGCGACTTGACGATTCAACCCAGTCGCAACCACAGTGACGCGGATCTCGTCCTGCATGTCGGGATCCAGCACGGTGCCCATGACCACGGTTGCGTCCTCAGCCGCGAACTCGGCGATGGTGCGCCCGACTTCATCGAACTCACGCATCGACAGGTTCATGCCGGCAGTGACGTTCACCAGGATGCCGCATGCGCCCGACAGGTTGATGTCATCCAGTAGCGGGTTGTTGATTGCCGCTTCGGTTGCGGCAACGGCCCGGTCGTCACCCTTGGCGACACCCGAACCCATCATTGCCATACCCATTTCGCTCATCACCGTGCGCACATCGGCGAAATCGACGTTGATCAGGCCGGGGCGAGTGATCAGGTCGGCGATGCCCTGAACGGCGCCCAGCAGCACGTCGTTGGCGGCACGAAACGCATTCAGCAGGGTAACGTCGCGGCCCAATTCCGAGATCAACTTCTCGTTGGGAATGGTGATCAATGAATCGACATGCTGGGAAAGTGCCTCGATGCCTTGCAGCGCGATCTGCAATCGCTTGCGGCCTTCGAACGGGAACGGTTTGGTGACCACGGCCACAGTCAAAATGCCCATTTCCTTGGCCAACTGCGCTACCACTGGTGCCGCACCCGTGCCGGTGCCGCCGCCCATCCCGGCGGTGATGAAGACCATATCCGCCCCAGTCAAAAGTTCGCGCAAGCGCTCGCGGTCTTCCATCGCCGCCTGCTTGCCCACTTCCGGATTGGCTCCAGCGCCCAAGCCCTTGGTGACGTTGCCGCCGAGCTGTAGCGTGATCTTTGCCGGGCAGTGTTTCAATGCCTGGCCGTCGGTGTTGGCGCAAATGAAGTCGACGCCTTCGACGCCAGCGTTGACCATGTGGGTGACCGCGTTGCCGCCACCACCACCCACTCCGATTACCTTGATGACGGCGTTTGGCGCCGGTGCCTCGATGAATTCAAACATTGCCCCTTCTCCTCGTTGCTGTGCTGCTGCTGATTGACGATCTTTTGTTTCCGGACATTCTTTCCAAATCTGACGTCCGGTGTTTCGCCAGCTCCTGCCGGCCTTGCCTGATCGTCGATCCATACAAAATCGAATCGCCGATCCTTCCGACACTGCGCACCGCCGTGCGTCAGCGTCAAAAACTGGTTTTGATCCACGCCTTGAATTTCTCCAGTGCACCGCCCATGCCGTCGCCAGCCGGGTTGGTATGCACACGTGTGTGTTGTTGGCGGCTGCCATGCAGCAGCAATCCGATACCGGTTGAGTGCACCGGATTGCACAGCACATCGCCGAGGCCGGTGACGTACTGCGGTGTGGCCACCCGCACCGGCATGTGAAACATTTCTTCGGCGAGGTCGACGACGCCCTCCATCTTCGAGCCGCCACCGGTCAGCACGATGCCTGCCGCGACCAGCTCTTCCAGGCCCGAGCGACGCAGTTCCGCCTGTACCATTTCGAAAATTTCCTCGTAGCGTTTCTGCACCACGTCGGCCAGCATCTGACGCGCCAATCGACGTGCTGGCCGATCGCCGACACTACTGACTTCGATGGTTTCCTCCGGTCGGGCAAGCTGAGCCAGCGCGCAGGCGTAGCGCACCTTGATCTCTTCGGCGGACGGGGTGGGGGTTCGGAATGCGAACGCGATGTCGTTGGTCACTTGATCGCCGGCAATGCCCAGCGAGGCGGTGTGCCGCATCGCGCCGTGGGTGAATACCGAGATATCGGTGGTGCCGGCGCCGATGTCGACCATGCAAATGCCCAGGTCGCGTTCGTCCTGGGTGAGCACTGCAAGGCTGGAAGCCAGCTGCGCGGGAATCAAGTCATCGACCTTCAAGCCGCAACGGGTTATGCACTTGCTGATGTTCTGAGCGGCCGATTGCGCGCCGGTGATCACATGCACGCGCGCTTCCAGCCGTACGCCAATCATGCCGACCGGGTGACGGATACCTTCCTGCTCATCGATCACGTATTCCTGTGCCTGCACATGCAGAATGCGCTGATCAGCTGGAATGGCAACGGCGCGCGCCGCATCCAGCACGCGGTCGACGTCGCCCTCGGTCACCTCGCGGTCGCGAATCGCAACTACGCCCTGCGAGTTCACGCTGCGGATGTGGCTGCCGGAAATCGAGGCGTATACCGAGCTGATGGCGCATCCGGCCATCAGCTCGGCTTCCTCGATCGCACGCTGGATTGACTGAACTGTGGATTCGATATCGACGACAACGCCCCGCTTGAGTCCCTTGGAGACATGCGAACCGATGCCGATCACCTCGATCGGCTGGCCCGGCTCATACTCACCGACGATGGCCGATACCGTGGAGGTACCGATATCCAGGCCTACGATCAGCGACTTGTCGGACTTGCGATTCATGGGCAGCATTGCTCGTTGGCGATGACACGAGGGGTCATCGATGCGGGTGGTACGACAACACAGGACACGCCGTCGGGCTTGCGTTTCATGTGTGGGCGGGCTCGTTGGTGATGGCGCCGGGCGTCACCGGAGTGGGCGTATCGAGTTGCGGTTCGATCTGCGCGGGAACAGAGTCAGGTTCGACGGGCGCCGACCAACGCAGCGCAAATCCGTTTTCGTAACGCAGATCGGCGCGTTGTAGCCGAGTGGCATCGGTCGCGGAGAGTTGTCGATAAACTTCGGCGAATCGAAGCAAGCGTTGGTTAGACTGTTCGCGGCCGAGCAAGAGTTCGCCGCCGCCGGACAACGCCAGCGTCCAGGCGCCACGGCCGCTCAGTACAACACCGTTGGGCGTCAGGCCGATCGGCGCAAGGGTGACCAGTGCCTGTTGATAGAAATCCCGAATCTGGTGCCTGAGCTCCTCCGAACCATTGAACTGCGGTAGTCCGTGCGGAAAAGTGCTGGTCGGAACCGAGTACAAATCACCACGCATGCTGAGCAACCTGTCGCTGCCCCAGCGCGCAATCGCTTCACGCTCGGTGATAGCAATCTCGATCTGGTCCGGCCAGTGCTTGCGTACCTCCGCGCGTTCAATCCACGGCAGTGCGCTGACGCTCGCGCGCACCAGATCGAGGTCAACCGCAAAGTAACCGGGCTTGAGCGCTGGTGCAGCGGCGCGGCGCACCTGCTCGACCGAAACGTGGTGAAACGAGCCGTTGACGCTCAGTTGTCGAAACGGCCAGCGGTCCGCGGCCAGCCAGCCATTCACTGCGGCCACCAGTGGCAGCGCGATTACAGCCAGCGCAGCGAGCCAGGCAGTGATGCGAAAGGCGCGTTGCTGTCTCATGCGCGGACCTGCGTCATCGACATTTCAAGAATGCGCCAGCACAGCTCCGGGTAGTCGATGCCGATCGCGGCGGCAGCTTTTGGTACGAGCGAATGATCGGTCATGCCCGGAGCTGTGTTGACCTCAAGCAGCACATTGCGTCCGTCTGGAGTGCGCATGAAGTCCACGCGTCCCCAGCCGCTGCACCCAATCGCGTCGAACGCCGCCAAGGCCAGATCGCACATTTCCGCTTCGGCCGCACCGCTGAGGCCGGGGCAGATGTACTGCGTATCGTCGGCGAGATATTTGGCCTGATAGTCGTAAAATCCCAGCGCCGGCACTATGCGGATACTTGGCAGGGCCTGACGTCCGAGAATGCCGACGGTGAATTCTTCGCCCTCGATCAGTTGCTCGATCAAGATATCGCGATCGTAAGGTCGTGCCGCCTCGATTCCGCTGACCAGGTCCTGGCGTTTCCAGGCGCGGGTGATGCCGACGGTCGAGCCCTCATGTGCTGGCTTCACGATCAGCGGCAGCCCGATCGCCGCGATGATCGCATCGACATCGGCTGCATGCAGCGGGTCGACCACGCGATAACTTGCAGTGGGCAGGCCAAGCGTTTCCCACACCTGCTTGGTGCGAATCTTGTCCATGCCCAGCGCCGACCCGAGCACGCCCGAGCCGGTGTAGGGAACGCGCAACGCTTCGAGCGCGCCTTGCAGCACGCCGTCCTCTCCTCCGCGCCCATGCAGAATATTGAAAACGCGCGCGAAGTGTCCGGCCCGCAGCGCGTCCAGCAAGGCCGGAATACCGTCGATCCCGTGTGCATCGATGCCGCGTGCGCGCAGGGCGCCGAGCACTCCGGCGCCACTCTTCAACGACACTTCGCGTTCGGCAGAATCGCCGCCCATGACCACCGCCACGCGTCCGAATGCCTTGGCGTCGGTGATGCTCATGCTTTCTCTCCCATCGCTTGCTCGCCCGCAACCTTTTCGCTCAGTAAGTGCCCGCGCGCGCCGATTTCGTTGGCCACCGCACCGATATCGCCGGCCCCGGCCAGCAAGATGAAATCATTGGCCTGCGCCAATGGCGCCAGCGCGTCGGGCAGTTCGCGCGCGTTCTTGACCAGCACCGGGTCGACACGACCGCGTGCGCGCACCGCACGCGCCAGCGCCTTGCCGTCGGCGCCAACGATGGCGGCCTCGCCGGCGGCATACACCTCAGTCAGCACCAGTGCATCGACTTCCGACAAGACATCTGCAAATTCATCAAGCAGGTCGCGGGTGCGCGTGTAACGGTGCGGCTGGAAGACCAACAGCAAGCGGCGATCGGGCCAGCCGCCGCGGGCGGCATCAATGATCGCTTTGAGCTCTCGCGGGTGGTGGCCGTAATCGTCGACCAGCAGCGCCTCACCATCGTTGACGCGGATCGGGCCATGCTGATGGAAACGACGTCCGACGCCACCGAACTCCGACAAGGCCTTGGCAATGTCCTCATCGTTGACACCCAGTTGCCAGCCGATCGCGGCGGCAGCGAGTGCGTTGAGCACGTTGTGGCGTCCTGGTATGGCAAGGGTGATCGGCAGCGCGGTGTCGCGCTGGGGCAACCACAGATCGAAGCGCATTTTGCCGCCCGCGGCGTGCAGGTTGGCCGCGCGCACATCAGCGTCGGCATGCTCACCGTAGGTCATTACGTTGCGCGGCGTACTGCGCGCCAGCTCGGCCACTTCAGCATCGTCGATGCACAGCACAGCCAGACCATAAAAGGGCAAACGGTGGAGAAAATCGGCAAACGCCTTGCGTAGACGGTTGAAGTCGCCGCCGTAATTTTCCAGATGATCGGCGTCGATATTGGTGATGATGGCGAGTAGCGGATTGAGCAACAGAAATGATCCATCCGACTCGTCCGCTTCTGCCACCAGATAGCGGCCACTGCCGAGCTTGGCGTTGGTACCCGCGCTGTTGAGCAGGCCGCCGATCACGAACGTGGGATCAAGTCCGCCCTCCTTCAGCACGCTGGCGGTCAGGCTGGTCGTTGTGGTTTTGCCGTGCGTGCCCGCAACCGCGATACCGTGACGGAATCGCATCAGCTCGCCCAGCATCTCTGCGCGCGGCACTACGGGAATTCGCCGTTCATGAGCCGCGACCAGCTCCGGATTGTCAGCGCGAATGGCGCTGGAAACGACCAGCGCGTCGGCATCGCCAAGATAGGTCGCGTCGTGACCGCGTTCAACGCGGATGCCGAGCGCCGTCAGCCTGCGCGTGGTGGCGTTTTCGCCCAGGTCAGATCCGGAAACTTCGAAGCCAAGCGTATGCAGCACTTCGGCGATACCGCACATTCCAGTGCCGCCGATGCCGACGAAATGCACGCGTCGGTATACCTGCATGACATGGCGGCTTTCTGATATGCGTCGCAGCGTCATGCCAGCGCCTCCAGGCAACGTCGCGCCACAACCACGGCAGCGTCGGGTTTGGCCAGTGCACGCGCAGCTTCGGCCATCGCCAACCGGAGTCTCGGCTGTTCGGCAAGCGTCCGGATGTTGGCCGCCAGTGTGCCTGTCGTTAACTGCGCCTGTGGCATCAGCAGTGCAGCACCATGTTCCTCCAGAAAACGGGCATTCGCGGTTTGGTGGTCGTCTGCTGCTGACGGCAACGGAACGAGGATGGACGCGACGCCAGCGGCGCAGAGTTCGGCGAGCGTCAGTGCGCCGGAACGACAGATCACCAGATCGGCCCAGCCGTAAGCCGCAGCCATGTCCTCGATAAAGGGTTCGACCGAAGCGTCGACCTGCGCAGCCGCGTAAGCACCGCGCGCGGCGTCCAGCAGCTTCGTACCACATTGGTGGCGAATCTCGGGCTTGAAAGCGCGCAGCTGCGACAGCGCTATGGGCACGATGTTGTTGAGCGCCGCGGCGCCTTGGCTTCCGCCAAGGATGAGCACGCGCAAGCTGTCGCCGCGCGCGGCGAAGCGCTGCGCTGGTGGCGGCAATGCGGTGATTTCGCTGCGCACCGGATTGCCGGTCCATTCGCTGCGTCCGGCTGCAAAAGCATCGGGAAATCCAGCAAATACCCGCCGTGCAATCCGCGCCAGCACACGATTGGTCAGTCCAGGTACGCGGTTCTGCTCATGTACGAATATCGGCACACCGCGCAGACGCGCGGCCAGTCCGCCGGGCCCGGCCGCGAAGCCACCGAAGCTGAGCGCGGCACGCGGTCGATGCTTGGCAACGACGCGAGACGCTTGCCAGGTCGCGCGCATCAATCGCAGTGGCGCCGCCAGCAGCGCGAGCCCGCCCTTGCCGCGCAGGCCGCTGACCGCAATTGTTTCGAGCAGCAAATGCGCATTGGGCACCAGGGTGTTTTCCAGGCCATGGCGAGAGCCCAGCCAGACCACGGGTACGCCTTGCGACTGCAACGCTCTGGCGACGGCGATGCCGGGGAAAATATGTCCGCCGGTGCCGCCGGCCAGGATCATCACCGGGGCGTCAAGGGTCATGACGGTCTCCGTTGTCGGCGTCAGGCGTGACGTCGGCGACGGCGCGTGCTCGCGTCAGCTCGAAGCTCGCGCGCAGGCACAGGCCGATCGCCATGCAGGTCATCAGTAGGCTGGAGCCGCCTGAGCTGATCAGTGGCAGGGTCAATCCCTTGGTGGGTAGCAGTCCGAGATTGACGCCCATCGAGACCAGCGCCTGCGCCGAGATCCACAGACCCACACCAAAACACAGGTAACCTTCGAAGTGCATTCCGCGCGCCACGCAGCGTTGTCCGATCAGAAACATGCGCGCGCACAACAGCGAGAACAGACCCACAACGAGTACCACGCCGACCAGGCCGAGTTCTTCGGCGATCACCGCGAAAATGAAATCGGTATGCGCCTCGGGGAGATAGAACAACTTCTGCACGCTGGCGCCGAGTCCAACTCCAAACCAGTCGCCGCGGCCCACTGCAATCAGTGCCTGCACCAACTGGAAACCGTCGTTGAACGGGTCTTTCCACGGATCGAGGAATGTGGTCAGGCGACGTACGCGATACGACTCGGACATCGCTGCCCAGGCCATCACAGGCATGACCGCTGCGCCTAGGGCGAACAGGTTGCGCGCGCGCGCGCCGCCGAGCCAGATCATTCCCAGAGTAATCGCAAGGATCAACGAAGCGCTACCGAAATCGGGTTGTTGCAGCAGCAGCAGCACCAG
>JAWXCG010000128.1:0-5181 GCA_034440555.1 Pseudomonadota bacterium | reverse complement strand
TCGCGCGCGCGCGCGCGATCAATTTGGCCGCCTTCGTTTCACTGACCGAGTATGCGGCGAACCTGCCAGTGACTGCGATTGCCTATGCGCCGCAATCGATGGCCAACACGCTGCCCGAAGTATTGGCTGCGCACGGACGTAAACAGCTGCGTATTGCCGAGACCGAAAAATACGCGCATGTGACATTTTTCCTCAACGGCGGACGCGAGGCACCATTTGCGGGTGAGGAGCGCATCATGATTCCCTCGCCCAAGGTTGCGACCTACGATCTGCAACCGGAGATGAGCTGCCCGGAATTGACTGAAAAACTTTGCGCCGCAATTCGCAGCCGCACTTTCGATGTAATCATCTGCAATATCGCCAATCCCGACATGGTGGGTCACACCGGAATTTTTTCCGCCGCGGTCAAAGCGGTCGAAGCCGTGGATATCGCCCTGGGTCGCATCCGCGCCGCAATTGAGGACACCGGCGGGGCAGCGCTCATCACCGCAGATCACGGCAATCTCGAAATGATGCGTGACCCCCAGACCGGCGAAGCACATACCCAACACACAACCGGCCCGGTACCGTTGGTATACTTGGGCCCGCCTGCGCAATTGCGCTCCGGCGGAGCGCTGTGCGACCTCGCTCCAACGGTGCTGGCGCTTATCGATCTCGCGCAGCCAACCGAGATGAGCGGCCAAAATTTACTCATCCGTAAAGACAACGGGGTGGGAGCGGCGTGAGCCGCGATTCTGCATTCGCCCAGATCAGCGTGCTCGCCTGCGTGCGGGTTCGCGATCGGCTGAAGTTGATTTGTGCCGCAACCGTCGCAGGCGTTTGTCTGTCGATGTTGTCGGCGCTGGTCAGCGCCCAGGCGCAGGGCACCGACCAACGCACGCAGGAGCAGGAGCAGGCCCAGACCAAGGCTAAATTGCAGCATGTGCGGGCCGAAATCGAACGTGAGAGCCTGGCCCGCAATGCGGTACAGGCCGAGCACGTGACTGCCAACGCGGCATTGCGCGAAATCGAACTAGCGGTTGGCGCGGCTGCACGCACCGTGGCACACACCGACACCGAACTGGCGCAGCGGGAGCGCGCCCTGCTCGATTTGGAGGCAGAGCGCGAAGCACTGGAATCGCGTCTCGCCGGCCAGCGGTTGAAGCTCGCTTCGCTATTGCGCAGCGCCTATCAACTCGGCCGCAATCAGCACCTGCGCAGCTGGCTGGCACGTGACCAACTGCACGACAGTGCACGCCTGGTCGCCTATAACCGCTATCTGCAGACGCATCGGATGAATCGTATGCGCGGCCTGCTCGACGAGTTGGGTGCGCTGATCGCGGTCACTCAGGATATTCAATCGGCAAAGACGCAACTGACCGCCAGACGCGTGTCCGGCCAAGCAGAGATTGACCTGTTGACGACGCATCGCGCCGAGCGTCAGCAGTTGATCAACAAATTGAGTGCCCAGCTCGCTGATCACCGTCAGCGTCTACGGGCTTACGCGCGCGACGAAAAATCCCTGCTCGACCTGCTCGAACGGCTACAGGACGTACTCACCGATATTCCCCGGCAGATCAGTGATGCCCTGCCCCTGGTGCAACTTCGCGGACGATTACCCTGGCCGCTGCAAGGGCGCATTGTTACCGCCTTTGGCACCACGCTCGGACCCGGCCGGACGGCCGACGGCATCGTCATCGCGGCCGCGACCGGAACCGAGGTAATGGCCATCGCGCATGGCCGTGTTGCCTATGCAGACTGGCTGCGCGGATTCGGTTTGTTGATCATCGTTGATCATGGCGATGGCTACATGAGCTTGTATGCAAACAATGAGGCGCTACTGCGCGATGAGGGCGATTGGGTGCAGGCCGGCACTGCGCTGGCGCGCGCAGGGTCCAGCGGTGGTGCCGAGCAGTCAGGTCTGTACTTTGAATTGCGCAAAAACAGCCAGCCGCTCAATCCCAACCTGTGGTTGCGCAAACCCTAGCTGGAAAATTGGGTCTGTCTGCGCGCTAAAGCGTCCGCGCACAGCGCGGACCCGGACCAAGGCCACACCTCTGCACCCCAAATGGCATAGGCAAACGCATTCAATCCTTGCGATGATGGGTGTTCTTGACGGCGCCGCCGCCATCCAGCCGACCTCAACGGACTCAACACCATGAACCAGAAAGCCCTGCTTGCGCTGAGCCTCAGCCTGGCCCTTGCCGCGTGTGGCAAGAGCGAACCTCCTGTCAGCGCTCCGGCGGCTGATCTCGCTGCTCCCGTAATCCCTACGACAGCCGAACCGATGGCCAATAATCCCTTTGTCAAGCCCAGTGATTTGTACCTTCAGGCTCCAGCCTTCGACAAAATCAAGGATGCGCACTTCGCCCCCGCGTTCGACGCCGGCATGAAGGAGCAGCTCACCGAGATGGACACGATCGCGGCCAACGCCGAACCACCCAGCTTCGAAAACACCATCGCCGCGATGGAGCGTTCGGGACGAGTGCTCGACCGTACCAACAAGGTATTTGGGCATCTGACCGGATCCAATACCAACGATACGCTGGACAAAATTGAAAGCGATTACGCGCCAAAATTTGCCGCGCACGGCGATGCGATCGTGCTCAATGCCACGCTGTTTGCTCGCATAAAAACGCTCTATGACGGCCGGGAAAGTCTCGGCCTCAACGGCGAGCAGCTGCAGGTTCTGAATCAGGTCTACCGCAACTTTGCGCGCAATGGCGCGCTGCTCGACGAAGTCAGCAAGACCCAGCTGCGCAAGCTCAATGAAGAACAGGCGGCACTGATTGCAAAGTTTGACGAGAACTCCCTGAAGGACAATAACGAGTCCGCGGTGGTCGTCGACAATGCTGAGGCCATGGCGGGACTGGACGAGGATGTCATCGCCGCCGCCGCCGCCGCAGCGCAGGAACGAAGCGCCAAAGAACCCGCGCTCGCGGGCAAATGGCTGATACCGCTTGTCAATACCACGACGCAACCAACGCTGCAGTCGGCCAGGGACCGCGGCCTGCGCGAGCGTATCTACAAGGCTTCGATCGAACGCGGCGCCAAGGGCAACGCCTACGACAATCGCGACATTATTCTGCGCATGGCGGCGCTGCGCGCAGAGCGCGCCAAGTTGCTGGGCTATCCCGAGCATGCGACCTACATCCTCGAAGAGCAGATGGCGAAAACGCCCAAAGCGGCGCGCGACATACTGACTGGCATGGCCAAACCCGCTGTCGCTGCAGCCAAACGCGATGCCGCAAAACTGCAAAAGCTCATTGATGCCGAAGCTGCGGCAAACAAGACGCCCGGCTTCAAGTTGGCCCCCTGGGACTGGTCTTACTACGCCGAGAAACTGCGCCAGCAGGAATTCGATCTGGACGAGTCGCAGATCCGACCGTACTTCGAGATGAACAGCGTGCTCGAGAACGGCGTGTTCTTTTCCGCGAACAAACTGTATGGGCTGACCTTCAAGGAGCGCAAGGACCTGCCGGTCTATCATCCCGATGTGCGCGTGTTTGAGGTGTTCGAAGAAAACGGCAGCACCCTTGGTCTGTTTTACGCCGATTTCTACGCACGCGCGTCCAAGCGCGGTGGCGCCTGGATGAACAACCTCGTTGACCAGGCGCGAATACTCGGCACGCAGCCTGTGGTGAGCAATAACCTCAACGTGGTCAAGCCGGCCGATTGCAAGCCGACGCTGCTCACTTATGACGAGGTCAGCACGATGTTCCACGAGTTCGGCCACGCTCTACACGGGCTGTTCGCCGACAGCGAATACGTGCTGCTTTCAGGTACAAATACGCCGCGCGATTTCGTCGAATTCCCGTCGCAGTTCAACGAGAACTGGGCGCTGGTGCCCGAAGTGCTGCGCAACTATGGCAAGCACTATCAGACCGGCGCGGTGATTCCGGAGGCGCTGATCAGCAAAATCAAAAAGGCCGGCACCTTCGACCAGGGCTTCGGAACGGTGGAATACGTAGCGTCGTCCCTGCTCGATCTGGATTGGCACGAACTGACGGCGGCAAACCAACCTGCCGACGTGCTGGCGTTCGAGAAAGCGTCACTGGAGAAGAACGGTGTGGCCATGGATGAAATCATGCCGCGCTATCGCAGCACTTATTTCTCGCATGTGTTCCCCGGCGGCTACTCGGCGGGCTACTACAGTTATCTTTGGTGCGAAGTGCTCGATGCCGATGCCTTCCAGGCGTTCAACGACGCTGGCGGTCTGAATCGCGCGAATGGTGACAAGTTTCGCAAGATGGTGCTGTCGCGCGGCAGCATGGAAGATGTCAGGCAGATGTACGTCAACTGGCGCGGTGCTGAGCCCCGGGTCGATGGCTTGATGAAGCGTCGCGGTTTCAAAGGTTGATCGAGTGCAGGTAGGCATTCGGGCGCGAAGGTCGCGCCCAGATGCGCTCCGAGGGATAGAATCACGTCCCATGGACCTGCCCCTATTTCCGCTGAACACGGTGTTGTTTCCCGGTAGCCGGCTCGATCTGCGCATCTTCGAGCCGCGCTATCTGGACATGATCCGCGACTGCATGCGCGCCGACATCGGATTTGGTGTATGCATGATCCTCGACGGGCGCGATGCGGGCCAGCCCGCCATTCCCGCGACGCTGGGCACACAGGCGCACATCGTCGATTTTTCCACGCTACCCGATGGGCTGCTCGGAATTACCGTGCAGGGCGGCGCGCGGGTGCGCATCGACGGTACACGCGTAAACGGCGCAGGCCTGACCATCGGCGATGTGGCCGTGTTGGCCCCTGATCCTCAACTCCTGATCCCAACGCAGCACGCACTCCTTGTCACCATTCTGCAGCGGCTCGCGGACCATGAAGACACGGAACTGTCTCGGGCCAGCAAATCCAGTTTCGACGACGCCGCCTGGGTCGGTTTCCGGCTCGCCGATCGCATGCCCATTGCGCTGGATGATCGGCAACTGATTTTGCGGATGGACGACCCCCTCGCTCGGTTGGACCAGTTGGCGCATTGGCTGCCGCGGTTCCAGCGCGAATAGGTTGGGTGCGGCCCGGCGATGCATGGTCTGTGAGCATGGTGGGCTGACCAGCCCCGTAGTTGACAGCCACCCGGCCGACCCCTGGATTGCACTCCCGGCGATTCTCAGTCGGATGCGCGGGAAAGCGCACGGATATCCGACGCCTGCATTTTTCCGCTTTCCGGCGCGCGGCAGCCAGTACTCACCACAG
>JAWXCG010000127.1:0-8240 GCA_034440555.1 Pseudomonadota bacterium | reverse complement strand
GTTCGCCGCGGCGAACAGTGCCGAGGATTCAAGAAAGAACGTGGGGATTGCGCCCGACTTGCAGGAAATCGCGCTGGGCAAATATCTATCGGCAATCGAATCAGGCGCCATCGACGAAAGTGAACTCACACGACTGCGCAAGGTTTGGCAATTGGCCGGTGGCAAGACGCCGGTGCTGGGCATCACCGGCACTGGCGGCGCGGGAAAAAGTTCCGTTACCGATGAACTGCTGAATCGCTTTCTGCAACACTTTCCGGCTATGCGCATCGCCGTGATTGCGGTCGACCCGACGCGTCGACGCAGCGGCGGCGCGCTGCTGGGTGATCGAATCCGGATGAACTCGTTGCGCTCACCGCGCGTTTTCATGCGCTCGATGGCCACGCGCCGTCAGCACGTGGCAACCAATGCGGTGCTCAAAGATTGCATCGCGTTCATGAAGGGGTCGGGCTTCGATCTGATCATTGTCGAAACCGCGGGTATTGGCCAGAGCGATTCAGAGATTGTCGATCTGGTCGATTTTCCGATGTATGTGATGACCAGCGATTACGGCGCAGCATCGCAGCTCGAGAAAATCGACATGATCGATTTCGCAGAGTTGATTGTGCTGAACAAGTACGACCGCCGTGGTGCTGAAGACGCATTGCGTGATGTGCGCAAACAGTGGAAGCGCAACCGCGTTGCGTTCAAGCTGACCGATGAACAGGTGCCGGTGTATCCGACCATCGCCAGCCAGTTCAACGATCCCGGCATCAGCTGGATGTTCTTTAACTTGTGCCGGTTGTTGCGAGAGAAAACGCTTACAGCTCCGGCCGTGGTCGCGGCGGCTTCTGGCACCGTAGCAACCGCGCTGCAGTCCGCGAAATTGCGCTTGGAGGCCGCAACCAGTTGCGACTTCAATCCCGATGTTGACGTGTCGTTGCGGGAACCGCGTGCCACTGTGCTGATTCCAGGCGCGCGTGTGCGCTACCTCGCCGAGATCGCTGAGAACGGGCGTGGCATCAACCGCGGCATCGAACAACAGGCGCAAGCTGCAAGTCGTGCCCAAAGCTTCCATCAGGCTTTGCATGAGCTGGGCGACAACAGCCTGCCCAAGGCACTCGATCTTTACTCCGGCGATGAGCTGAAGACACACGCAGACCGCTCGTTGCTCACATTGCGACAGCGCTACAACGAAGCCGTGCGCGCCCTCTCAGCCGAAGCCATCCAATTGCTGCGCGATTGGCCGGCGCGCTACCAGTCGGTGATGGATGAGGGTACCGAGTACGAAGTGCGAGGCAAGAAAATTCGCGTCGAGAACTATCGCGAGTCCCTGAGCCATCAGAAGATTCCGAAGATCGCTCCGCCGAAGTTGCGCGACTGGGGTGATTTGCTGGTGTTTTTGATGAAGGAAAATCTGCCCGGTGAGTATCCGTATACCGGCGGCGTCTATCCATATCGACGCAGCGGCGAGGATCCGATCCGCATGTTTGCCGGAGAAGGCACGCCGGAGCGCACCAATCGTCGTTTCCATTATCTTTCGCAGGGCCTGCCCGCGGCGCGTCTCTCCACTGCGTTCGACTCGGTCACCCTGTATGGCGAGGATCCCGCGGTACGACCGGACATCTACGGCAAGATCGGCAACTCGGGCGTATCGATCGCCACGCTCGACGATATGAAAAAGCTCTACTCCGGCTTCGACCTGTGTTCGCCCACGACATCGGTTTCGATGACGATCAACGGCCCGGCGCCGATGATCCTGGCGATGTTCATGAACACCGCGATCGACCAGCAGGTCGAGAAGTACCTGCGCGCGGATACGGCACGCTGGGAAAAGGCGCGCGAAGTAATCGCTGCGCGCTATCTCCAAACGCACCGCCCGCTTTACTCCGGTAGCCTGCCGGACGGAAACGACGGCCTGGGATTGGGCTTGCTCGGTATCAGTGGCGATGAAGTGGTCGATGCCCAGACCTATGCACGGATCAAGATCCAGACGCTGCAGAGCGTACGCGGCACGGTCCAGGCCGATATTCTCAAGGAAGACCAGGCACAGAACACCTGCATCTTTTCGACCGAGTTTGCGCTACGCATGATGGGCGACATCCAGCAGTATTTTGTCGATCACAAGGTGCGCAATTTCTACTCGGTGTCGATCTCTGGATATCACATCGCTGAAGCCGGGGCGAATCCGATTTCGCAGCTGGCGTTCACCCTCAGCAATGGCTTCACCATCGTCGAGTACTACCTCGCGCGCGGCATGAAGGTGGACGACTTCGCGCCCAACTTGTCGTTCTTCTTCAGCAATGGCATGGACCCGGAATACACTGCGATTGGCCGCGTGGCACGACGCATTTGGGCCCGCGCGATGCGCGAGCGCTACGGCGCTAACGAGCGTTCGCAGATGATGAAGTACCACATCCAGACCAGCGGCCGTTCACTGCATTCGCAGGAAATCCAGTTCAACGACATCCGCACCACGTTGCAGGCGCTGTATGCGCTGTTTGACAACTGCAACAGCCTGCACACGAATGCATTTGACGAAGCGATCACCACTCCGACTGAAGACAGCGTACGTCGCGCTGTGGCCATCCAGATGATCATCAACAAAGAACTCGGTCTCAACTTCAACGAAAACCCGTGGCAGGGCAGCTTCATTGTCGATCGACTCACCGACATCGTCGAGGAGGCGGTGTACAAGGAATTCGAGGCAATTAGCGAGCGCGGCGGTGTGCTGGGTGCGATGGACACCATGTACCAGCGCGGAAAAATCCAGGAAGAGTCGATGTACTACGAACACAAGAAGCATGACGGCAGCCTGCCGTTGATTGGCGTGAACACCTTCTTGCCAAAGGAACATGCGGGCGAAGTCACTACCCAGATCGAGCTGATCCGTTCCACCGAGGCCGAGAAGCAACAGCAGATTGCCAACGTAGCCAACTATGTTGGCGCGCACTTGACCACGACCCATGCAGACACCATGCCCGCGAACGTGCCCTTGACGGCTGCGATCGAGCTCTCAACTCGTCTGAAACACCTGCGGGAAACTGCTCGGCGGCGCGAGAACGTTTTCGCTGCACTGGTTGAATCAGTCAAATCGCACAGCCTCGGCCAAATCAGTCATGCGCTCTACGATGTCGGCGGTGAATACCGTCGCAACATGTGATCAAATGACTTGCGAGGCATCGGCGTTGACGTTGCTGTCGTTGCGTTGCCTGGGATCAATACACTGCTGCTGATCTGGCGCCTATGGTCGGCATCTAACAGTCGCGTGCGATGACGGCAAATCAGATCCTGAAAATTTCAGCACGATCATGCGTTGCCCCGGGGAACCCAGTTGAGCGCAGACCGCAATCCACAAGCCGAACAGATGGGCGACGAATCGATGGTGCGCAATCTGGCATTTCAGGCCCAGGCGATCTGGCCTCAGGAACAGCCGCTGTTTGCGCGCTATGCTTTGCGCGGCCGCATTGATATCGTCGATGTCGGTTGCGGTACCGGTGAAATCACCCGACGGCTGGCCGATTTGTATCCACAGGCACAACTGCTCGGCCTGGACATCCTCGAATCGAATGTGGAATTGGCTCGTCGCGACAGCGACGCATTATCGACGCGCGTCAGCTATCGACAGGGCGATGCCTACGCGTTGGCCCTGGCCGATGCCAGTGTTGATCTGTTGGTGTGCCGACACATGTCGCAATCGGTACCGGATTTCGCACAGATCATTGATGAGTTCACCCGTGTGCTCAAACCCGGAGGCTGGCTGCATTTATTGTCGGAGGACTACGGCATGTTGCACATGCCGGCCAGCGCCGGCTTCGATCCGGACCTGTTCTGGCGTCAGCATGCTGTTGCGTTCCTCAGCAGCACGGGTTGCGACGGTCGCATCGGCCGGCATTCTCCAGCGTTGCTGCAAATTGCCGGCTATCTCGATATCGCCGCGGACTTCATCACCGTCGACACGCTGCGTGTGCCGCGTCCCACCTTCGCCGGCATCATCAAGTCTTGGCGTGATGGCTATTGCGATGTGCTCGCCGAAGTCAGCGGGCGCAGTGTCGACGCAGTGGTCCGCGATATGAACGCCATGATTCACGCCATCGAAACGCCGCCCAATTACGCCGTCTGGCATGTGCCGATTGTTTCCGCACGCCGGGCGGGACAAACCTTATGACCAGGATTTCCTCGCGTTACACCTTTTTCTATAAGAAGGTTTTCCCGGTGTTTTGGTTCGGGTTCATCGCCTTTTTTGTCGCGTGGACACTTCCATCCAGTGTGGTGGAGCAGCGTGTTGTGATGTTCGTTTCACCGGTTCTGATGGGGGTGATCGGTTTTATCGTTTTCAAGAAATTTGTCTGGGACCTTGCCGACGAAGTCACCGATGGCGGTGAGTTTCTGTTGGTCCGAAAGGGCGGAGAAGAAGCGCGTGTTCGACTGTCCTGCATCATGAACGTCAGCGCCTCGAGCAACGTGAATCCACCGCGCATCGTCTTGCGCCTGGTCAAGCCAGGGAGATTTGGAACCGAAATCGCGTTCTCGCCAACGATCGAATTTTCACTTAACCCGTTTGCAAAAGGCAGAATCGCCGAAGACCTGATAGTCCGCGTCGATCGCGCTCGGTCCGAGCGGCAACGGTAGTGAGGTACTGCTAGCGATCGCGTCGCTGACGCAACAGCCATAGCTTATGCCGGGTATGTGCTCGCGACCGAAACTCTGGCGAGCATGCTCTGCAGTTCGGCGAGCGTGAAGGGTTTGGCCAGGTAGTCGTTGAAGCCGAGCCCGAGAAATCGGTCGCGATCCTTCAGCGCGGCATGCGCAGTCACGGCCATGACTGGAATCGGCCGATGGCCCCGGTTTTGTTCGTGTTGGCGAAATTGCTGAAGGAATGCGTAACCATCCATATTGGGCATCTCGATGTCGCTGAGCACCAGGTCGAAGTTCTGTTGCGCGGCCAATTGCAGGCCCTCGACGCCATCGCAGGCAATCACGTAGCTATGGCCGAGCACGTTCAGGCTTGCCGCCATCAACTCCTGTCCCAGGGTGTCGTCCTCACAGACCAGAATGCGCAGTGTGGCGAACGGGCGTTGGGGGAAGCCCGGCGTTGCTCCGGTTGCATTTTGGCGCGGCAGCAGTTCTTGCGGCCCGCAGCTGTAGTCGTTGGCGCTGAACGGCAACCGCAATTCGACAGTGACGGTGGTCCCTTGTGGCGCGGCAGCGACAATATCAACGCGCCCCTGCATTCGTTGCGCGAGTTCGTAGACGATGGCGAGCCCGAGTCCGGCGCCACCGTGTTCGCGCGATGGCCCGCTATCGTGGCGGACGAAGGCTTCGCCGATACGCTCGGCAATCTCTGGCGCCATGCCGACGCCGGTGTCGGAAATTCGCAGAACGATTCCGTCTTCATGTTCGGGCAAACGATCCAGTCGAATCGCGATGCTGCCGTCACGGGTGAACTTGAGCGCATTGGAAACAAGGTTGAGCACGATCTGGCGAATTCGAGCCGCGTCGCCCACGCGCGTGCGCCTTAGTTCGGGTTCTGCCGAGGCGGTGAAGCGCAGGCCACGTTGCGCCGCCTGGGCGGCAAACGGGGGCAGCACCTGGGCGATGACATCGTGCAGTGCAAAGGGTTGCGAGTCCAGAGAAAGCGCATTGGCATTGGCGCGCCCGATGTCCAGCACGTCATTCAACAGGCACAACAAAGTGGTGCCGGACGCCATTATGGATTGCAGTCGATGTCTTTGCGCAGCGTCCAGCGGCTCGTTCAAGGCGTGCTCGGTCATGCCGAGCATGCCGTGCAGAGGAGTGCGCAACTCATGGCTCATGTTGGCCAGGAAGCGATCTTTGGCCGCATTGGCCGACTGCAGGTCTGCGGTCAGTGTCGTCAGGTCCGAAGTCCTGTGCTCAATCTCGCGACGGAAGGCATAGGCAATGCCAAACAGGATGATGGCAAACAGGGTGCGCGCCATACTTGCTTCCAGCGCCTGCTCGCCGGCGGCCCCGCTGACGCGCAGCATTGGTTCGAGTTGTGGCACCGCAGCGACCAGCACAATGGTCGACACGGCCCACAAACCCGCTTCGCGGCGCCTGCTCATCAGTGTCATCGCAAAGCCCACCAGCGACAGCCACCAGATGGTGGAAGGCATGTTGAAGGCGACGGGTACCAGCAACAGAATCGTCGCAATCGCAGCCGTGGCATGCACCGCCACTTCGCTGCGTGTTGTCGGCGCGCGCCGATACCAGACATAGAGCATGCAGATTACGACAAAGCCAACGGCATTGAACAGCCACGGCGTCAGCAGGCCAGTGTGTTGCTGCAGCGCAAAACGCGCAACTCCGAACAACAAGCAGGCCACAGCTACCGCGACCATGCCAATGCCGAGAAACCGCCCGCGCAGTTCTTCCGACCATTCGCGGTGGCCGCTGGATGTCGCTCGCTCGGGATGACCTGGGGTTTCCAAAAAAGCACTCGCTTTGGAAGAAATAGCGTTCCAGCGAGGATTGATTCGCGCCAGGAGATCGCGGGTCGCAGACGCGCGCACCCCGACTCTATCCGGATCGAACAGCCATGGCGCCTGTCCCGATCAGTGCCGCCTTCACATGCTGTAAACAATAATTACGGCGTGCTGGAGCCGGCGCGGGTAGCAATGCGGAAGCACGGCCGGGCGCGCAGCCTCGGCTACCGCACTGAACGTCTTTCGCCTCCAGGGAACCTCTGAACAAGTCCGAAGCCGCGATAGCCCCCCTGAGTCAGGGGGCGGAAAACCGCAGGTTGACCAGCTCCGCTGTCGCTGTTGAGAGCGGGGGTTTGGAAAGCAATAAGCTGTGCGGCGAAGACGAAGTGGCGACTTATTCAGACCTTCCCTAGATCATCAGCCAGAGAATTTTCCAGCGACTCGGCTTGCGTGCCGGGTCGGCGCCCGCGTTCGATTGCGTGGCCTCGACGCACCGCTTAATGCGTATTGCCAGGAACAGGCGCAAAATTGTGCCTGACGATCGTGTCGCCACCACAACAGGAGCCCATCATGCCCTACCGAAAGTGCCAGCTGATCCATGCGTTCATCTTCGCCATCTTGTCTGTCTCGACTCCGTTGCTGGCCAAGTCAATGGCCGAAGGCAGCGTGCGGCTGGACAAGGCCAACTGGACCGTCGCTGACGCTTTTGCCTACCCGGACGACGAAGAAATCGAAGTGGTATTCAGCGACAAGGCGTTTGATCGCGTCGAGATGGCGTCGGATGGCAAGTTCGACACCTTCGACTCAATGCGCCACGACGGCAACACGCTGACACTGAATTTTGATGCCGATGGACCGACCATGTGCCTGAACGTCAGCACGCGCACCGACGAGGGTAGCTACAGCGGCAGTAGCTGCAACAGCGAATATCAACCGACGATCAAAGTAACGGCGCGTACCGCCGATCGAATTGCCGGAAGCATGCAGTGGGGCGAGAAAAGTGAGCAACATGTGCATCTCACCTTCGATGTGCCGATCGAAGGCGCGGCCAGCGGTGGTGCTGTTGCGCGTCCGGGCAAGCCATTGCCTGCCGATGGTGGAGCGCCGGGCAAGGCGATGCTGGCGCATTTCGCGGCAGTGACGGCGGGCGATTGGAACAAGCTCAAGGCACTCTCGCATCCTGAGCGCCGCGACATGATGGAGGCATCCGAAAAGGCGGGCGAACACAAGCAAATGTTTGATTTCCTGCAGAAATTCGTACCGAAGAAGATCAAGGTATTGGGCGGCATGCTCAATGGCCACCAAGCCCAGGTCGACTACGCTGCGGAGGAAGAAGGCCGGCCGGTGAAAGGCACGGCCGACGTGATCGAGTTTGAGGGCAAGTGGTACTTCATGGGCACTACGACGCATGATTGAAACGGGACGCTTACTGTGGTTCTGCCGGATGACTGGCTTGGCCGAATCGCGAGGCGAGACAGCGTCGGCGAATAGCACAAATGAAGACGCGCATCCCGCTGCTACAACAAGTGCACGCTACTGGTTACGCGCGACATGGCTTCGGGTTTCCGAGTTCCGAGCCTGCGGCCGGTGCCGTCTCCAATAGCTCAAGCAATGCCTGCGCGTTGGGAGATAACGGGGCGGCAGGGCAGTCCACCAGTACCGGATCGTTGTATTTGAGGACACCGTCCTGTTTCATTCGGACGCCGGTGAAGAGCGGCGACGGTTGCGCGTCAACGTCGCCCACCGAAACTCCGCCATTGGTGTAATAGATCGGAGCGAGCACTTCGCCGAGGGCCTGTCCGCGCCTTCGGTTGACCG
>JAWXCG010000126.1:0-3894 GCA_034440555.1 Pseudomonadota bacterium | reverse complement strand
CAAGATGCCACCGCTGGATAGATGGAAGTCGTGCTCATAGGTGAGGTGCAATTGAGCATCGAGCGTATCGATTCAATTGCTGCTTCGCGCTTCCGAACTGTTGCCAAGCCTGCTGCGTGCGATGGTGCTGTACAGCCCTTGCGCAGAGCCGGCGCTGCGTCAAGCAAGCAAGCAAGCAATTTTCTCAGTCGAGGATCCGCGCGAATCAGGAATCGCCATTGGACAGTTGGGGCTATTGAAGATCAATGAACACCCAGCGGCCGGCTTGAACCCGTATTCAGATACGGCTACCGAACAGCGCGAACAGGACGAAGCCACCGAGCAACAATGAAGCCACACCTATCAGCGGCAGAAAGCGAAGCGCTTGTGGAACCGCCTTCTGGGTGAAGCGCCGGTGCAAGTGCCACGGAACCAGCATGAGTGCCGCCGTGGTAAGCAGGAGAACCCACCCCAGTCCCTTGAACACCGGCGAATATCGCATTTCAGGCGCATGCAGCAGGAAGGCAATCCCCACGATGCAACGCAGTGCCAACTCCAGCCAATGGAGTAGGGGCGAAGCGGCGAACCCCAACAAGAACCGACTGGCGCGTACAGGGGCGGCCAGTGAAGACACACCGAGATAGGCAAGAAAGAGCCCCGCCAAGAGAATGACGGCCTGAGCGAGCAGGTCGATCATCGCCCAGCACTATCGGTGAGAGCAAAAACGACATAAGCGACATAGCCGCCCAGCAACATCGCCCCTTCCCATCGATTGAGTATTCGGCCGCGCCACATGAGCGGGTAGATAGCCACTGCACTTCCGATTAGGACCCACAGATCGAGCGGCCGCAGACCAGCCGCAGAAATTGGCCGAATTATCGCGACCACACCCAGAATCAGCAGGATGTTGAGGATGTTCGACCCAAGGACATTGCCGAAGGCGACGTCGGCGTCGTTGCGCAGTGAAGCGATGACCGAGGTGGCTAGTTCTGGCAGGCTCGTACCGATGGCGATGACCGTAAGGCCAATGACCACCTGGCTCATTCCGAAGCCTTGCGCAATCACCACCGCTCCTGAGACAAGTACATTCGCACCGACCAGCAGTCCCACGAAGCCACCCGCCACCAGCATCGCGGATCGGGTAAAGCTCGACTGGGGTTTAGGAAGTTCTCGCGCAAACTCCGCCGCGACCTCCGCATCACGATCACGACGGGCTGCGCGATAGGTCGCGACCGTGTAAACGACCGCACCCGCGGCCAAGACGATACCATCCAAGCGGCCGAGGGTGCCGTCGAACAGGAGCACGCCCAGCAGCACAGTAACCAGGATCATGACCGGCACCTCCCGCTGCAGGAGTGCTGAGCGAACGTGCAGAGGTCGCGCGAGGCTGGCGATGCCCAGGATGAGCGCGATGTTGCAGATGTTCGACCCTACGATGTTTCCCAGGGCCAAATCGCTATTCCCGCTCATCGCCGCCTGCAGGCTGACAATCATCTCCGGGCTGCCGGTGCCTAACGCGACGATCGTCAGGCCGATCACCAGCGGTGTGACGCCCATGCGCAAAGCAATGCTGCTGCTGCCGCGAACAAGGCACTCGGCCCCAAACGCGAGCAGGACCAATCCGCCGAGAATTGAAAATAGTGCCAAGGTCATTGATCGTTCCGAGTGTTGATCTCTGGCCATTGTAACCGCGCATGGATGGCGATCAGATTCGACCAACCAGGAAATAGTGTCCGCTTGCGGTCGTGAGCGAACGGCCAGCACCAGTGGCAGTTATAAACAGGAACATCTGTCCAGGCAACCCAGAACAACCAGATGGGTTCTGCGCACGTTGCTAATCCGCCCGTTGCCGATCTGGACTCGCGGCTTACTATGAAACCGCGCTCAGCCACCGATCCGGATCGAGTCGAAAACACGCAGCAACGGAAGCTGCACAGCCGACGTGGTCAGAAGTCAGCGGTCAGTGATAGTTCGAGGAGCGTGGCAGCCGACTCACTGCATTGCGCTGGTTGCAAGAATGGAAAACGCATGCCGGGCGGGCAGTGCCGGCTGGAATCCGACACGGCCGCCCGGCCCTTTGCTTGCGACCATCCAACTTGCGACTAACGAAATGGACTCATCCTCAGCGCAAACTGGCGACGCAAACGATCAACTTGCGCTACTTAGCATCGTGTCTCGCGCCTGTTCGGCGCGCGCCGCACCAATGGCAGTCTCGACCTTTTTAACTTCCTCCGGTGGAGGCAGCAACGCCGGCATTCCGAACGAATCGATCCACAGTTCCCGGGTCCAGCCCTTGGTGTGATAGAGGTGATGATCCTCTTCCTGCTCGACTAGATCGTGCGCTTTCTTGAGTATCGCCGTGTGCGGGCCTCGGCCATGTGTCGCAAGGTGCCCGATCAGTTCCCAATTCATGTGATCCTTGGTCTCTGCCAGTACCACGCACTCAGCGGCGACAAGTTGTGCTGCTTCTGGCGCGGCAGATTCTTTGGCAATGCGAATGGCGTTGACCAAAGCAGAACCGATATGCGCCACCGCGCGCCTTCCCGGAGTCATCTCGGCGGGGTCCAGTTTGAATTCAGCGAATACATCCAAGAGCACCCTCTTGTGGGTCTTGGTTTCATCCAGGTAATCCTGCCACTCTTTGCGCAGGTCCTCGTTCACTGCGCAGGCGATAGCCGCTTGGTAAATCTGGATGCCGCCCAGTTCTGTCTCCAGCGCCTGATACAGCAGTTCGTGGAGCTGGGACGGTTCGTATTGTTTCCTTGCCATTGTCTAGCCCTCTTCTCATTCTAAAGTTGATCGGTAATTTGCTCTGTACGCGATGTTTAAAAAAGTCGCAGCCACACTTTACAGTTGCTGCTCGGAGTTCATGATTCGACGACGAGTGACTCTTTATCGCTGCGTGCGCGTACTTGCAGCGCACGCAAGCTGTCGTGCATCTGCTGGATCTCTGGAAGATAAGTCTCGGCCAGTGCACGTACTCGAGTTTTGTGCACGTCGCTGGCAGCGGCACGAAATGCACTGAGTATGCGGTCTTCCTGTGCTTCAAGTGCATCGATATAACCGAGCTGCGGATTTTTGACCAGCTTGGCCGTCAGTTCAACGTAGCCTTGACGAACACTGCCAAGCCACGAACCGTCACTGCTCGGATCGCCACCATTCAACGCCACCTCTGCCTTCAGGTCCGCTGCTATGATCTGCTTGAGTCGACCGATGCGCTGAAACAGCGAAATATGGCGTGCGTCGAGGCTATTCTCGGTGGCTTGCGCGAACAGTGCGCTACCGTCGTTCAACGCTTCGATAAGTTCATTGAGTGTGGCTTGGGGCTCTGTCATCGCTGGCTCCGGACGTGGGATGGGACAGGTTCACCGCACGAGCCGTGCCAATAGACGCAACTGAACATCGCACTTTTTCGCACACTCGTTGATGACGGCTATCAGCGTCTCCAGCGCCGCGCAAATCTTTGCTCGGGACTAGGGATGTCGCCGCCGCCATGGCCAGTTGCGGCGCGCAAACGCGTATCGTGAACCTCGTGCATCAAGAACCACAGCGTCAATACCTGGCGCGGTCACCTTGCAATTCACCAGATTGCTCGTGCGTTCTGCATGGCACTGAGAACAATCGAGTCTTGCTTATTGGCCATGCCTGGATCGGCAAAATGCATACGCACTCATGGTGGCGACGCCGGCCGGGTCAGGGCATGGCTTTTGTGATCGGGGAGTGTGCGGCCTTCAACCCAGAATTGCGCGGCAGTTGAATTCGCCTGAACGATGGAGCGCCTTGTCCTGGCACAGTGTTTGCTGGCTGGCCTTACCTGCGGATGTATGCCGATGGCCATTGCGCAGGCAATTTCGCACGTACGTTTTCTAGACACGTACGTTTTCTAGACACGTACGTTTTCTAGACACGTACGTT
>JAWXCG010000125.1:0-5175 GCA_034440555.1 Pseudomonadota bacterium | reverse complement strand
TGAAAGCATGACGTCATGTCACACAGAACCATTGAACGCAGTTTCCGCGCATGAAACTGAATCACCAGTGTATGCACACTGCCCCCCTGTGCGGTTCAATTGGTCTAACTTTTAACAGGTTGAAATTTGCGCTCACGGTCCGTGTCAATTCCAGCTGATGGCTTCAGTGCGATCCCCGCATGGTGATTGCCGCACAGCATCGCGTCGGTGCGCTACTACAACGCGGAGCAGTCATCCGACAGCAATAGAGCGCCTGGCCGAACTCGACGTGGAGTACGGCCAGTTGTTCAGCACGCAGGATTGGCGCAGGCCGAAGGATCAAAAAAAGCGCGGGTTGAGCGTCGGAATTCAATCGATGGGGAATCCTGAAGCGCTGATCGACTCGCGCCGGAGAGTGAACGTGCGACGCGTGCAGTAGAGATCTCTGCTGCGCGTATGTATCCCGTGTTTCATCGACGATTGCAACGTTTGACGCTTAGGGCGCAGAAGCCTGCGCCCATGCTCAAATCGCTGCTACATTCTTGGGAGAAACGCAGTTGGGGAAGAATCGCACTTAGGGAAGAATCACGTCGGAGTCAATTCCGTTTCGCGATTGGGGTGGCGATGGCGCGAAAGCAACGCGATAAATTCCTTGGCCAGATTTTTGGAGCCGTCAGCGCGCATCATCACGCCGTCGATTTCGTCTTCTGGCGAAGCGAGTCCGGCCTCTTGCAGCACGCGCTGCGCATCGCCAATGGCGAGAATGGTTTTGCCATGGCGAAACTGATCGGTAACGAATTCGGCAACGCGACCATCCCGGCACAGGCTCTCCGCGAAGTCGCCGCCATTGGGCAGAATGACCGCGTCGAACAATACCGATGGCTCGCTTTCCAAAGAGGCCTCGGCTTCAATTACTCCGCCGGCAGAAGTATTGAACGGACCGATGCGTCGACCTAGTAGCCGGGGGACCGCCTGTGCCTGCTTCAACGCTGTCACCAGGCCATCGACCAGATCGGCGTCTACGCCATGCCCGACCAGGATCGCGACCTTGCGTGTTTGCACGCCGTCAACTCCTGGGCGCGCTGCAAGCGAGAGCGCAGGCGAAAGTTCTATCTCTGCATTGTGCGGGCGCGCCAATGCACGTGGCATCGGATCCGGCATTTGCATGCCGAGGCCACATGCAACGGCGCTGGCCAGACTCTTCGACACGTTCATCAGCATGGAAACCACCCGCTCCCGAATCGCCGGGACGCTGAGCTTGCTCAGTTCGAAGCGAAACGCAGCGATGATGTGCGATTTCTCAAAATCGGTTTGACTGTTGTAGAACAGTGTCGCCTGGTTGAAATGCTCAGCAAATTTTTCGGGCTTACCGCGTACTTCATCGACATCATGCGGTTCCGGGAACGAGACATAGCCCGCGCCCCCTGCCTGGAACGGACAACCGCCGCCGAGTGAATTGGGTTCGTACGACACGCGACCGCGATGAATAGTCTGCCGGTGCATACCATCGCGTTGATTGTTGTGCACCGCCGCCAGGGGCGCATTGATCGGCAGTTCGTGAAAGTTCGGTCCGCCCAGTCGCGAGATCTGCGTGTCGATGTAGGAATGGATTCGACCGGCCAACAGCGGATCGTTGCTGAAGTCGATGCCGGGCACGACATGAGCGGTGCAAAAAGCAACCTGTTCGGTCTCGGCGAAAAAATTGTCTGGATTGCGATTGAGCACCATCCGGCCGATCGGTTGGACCGGAATCAATTCCTCAGGCACTAATTTTGTCGCATCCAGCACATCGAAGCTAAACGCTTCGGCCTGCGCTTCGCTGAAGACCTGCACACCCAATTCCCACTCGGGATAGGCGCCCGATTCGATCGCATCCCACAGATCGCGACGGTGGAAATCCGGGTCGGCACCCGAGGTTTTTACCGCTTCATCCCAGACTTGGGAATGCGTCCCGAGTTTTGGATTCCAATGGAATTTTACAAAAACCGAATCGCCGGATGCGTTTACAAATCGAAAGGTATGCACACCAAAGCCCTGCATCATTCGGTAGCTTCTGGGTATGCCGCGGTCGGACATGACCCACATCAGCATATGGGTGGATTCAGGCATCAGCGACACGAAATCCCAGAAGGTGTCGTGGGCTGATCCTGCCTGCGGCATACCGTGATGCGGCTCAGGCTTGACCGCGTGTATCAGGTCGGGGAACTTCATTGCATCCTGTATGAAGAACACCGGAATGTTGTTCCCAACCAAGTCCCAGTTGCCTTCATCAGTGTAAAACTTCACTGCAAAGCCACGCGCGTCACGCGCGGTGTCTTTGGATCCGCGCTCGCCGGCAACGGTTGAAAAGCGAACGAACACTGGTGTGATCTTTCCTGCTTCCGAGAAAACGGCAGCTCGCGTCAACGCTGCAAGCGGCGCATAGCACTCAAAGAACCCGTGCGCACCCGAACCACGTGCATGGACAATGCGTTCGGGTATGCGCTCGTGATCGAAGTGCGTGATTTTCTCGCGAAGGATGAAATCCTTGAGCAACGCCGGTCCGCGCAAGCCGGCCTTGAGCGAGCTTTGATTGTCGGCGATGGGCACGCCCTGATTTGTAGTCAGGCGTTCACCCGAGGCATCAGCACGAACGCGATCAAGCGCGCCGATGGTGTTGTTTGAACCTGCAGGCGCACCAGCTCCGACCTTTCCGGAGTGATTCAACTCGGACAATGTGCTGGCACCCACCAGGGCAGAAGCAGGTTCTACCTGCATTCCTTTACTCGGATTACGCGCGTTATCGTGCTCATACTCTGAGCTTTTGTTGTGGTTGTAATCGACTGCAGCGGCAGTTGAGTTGGTGTCGTCGGCTTGCTGCATGATAAGCAGAGCAGCAGGTTCACCATCAATCTTTTTCTCGGACCGGGACTTGGTTTTGCTCTTGCTCGTCATCTTCACTCTCCAACACGGTCATCAATCCAGGGAAGGTCT
The DNA here is from genome assembly GCA_034440555.1 of Pseudomonadota bacterium. Taxonomy (GTDB): domain Bacteria; phylum Pseudomonadota; class Gammaproteobacteria; order Xanthomonadales; family Ahniellaceae; genus 0-14-3-00-62-12. The sequence continues at coordinate 2,223 of JAWXCG010000125.1, read as the reverse complement.
GAATAAGTCACCACTTCGTCTTCGCCACACTGCTCATTGCTTGCCAAACCCCAAAAACACCTGCGGTATTTCGCCCCCTGGCTCAGGGGGCTGTCGCGGCTCCGGACTTGTTCACAGGCTCCCTAGAACTCGAAAGCTCGGAAACGGTTTGGGCGGCCGCAGCCGCCCAAACCTCATTTCATTTCAACAATTGATCAGACGAGTTCATTTGCCGTCGCGATCGGAGTCGCCGGGGATGGCGGTTTCCACGCGATCCCATGCCGCGCGGCTGGCACGCTTGGCTTCCAACCAGGTCAACGAGGATGCACCGCGGGTCGCGTTGTACTCGCGCTCCAGCTCGACTTGCACATCATCGAAACGTTTGCCGCGATTGCGGCCATAGGCCTCATAACCACTGCGATATGCCGGAGCGTAATCGTCGTACGTGCGCGACTTGTCATAGTAGGGTTCGTTGCGGAACTGTTCGCGCCAGTAGGCGTCTTCCGCGGTCGGATTGATTGACTCGGCAACGCCCTTTCCGGCCAGTCCGCCTACGATCGCACCGACTGTCGCACCGACGACCGCACCCAACGGTCCAGCCACCATGCCGGCTGCGGCGCCTGCGACGCCACCCGAGGCTGCACCAACGCCAGTACCCACTGGATGGGAGCCGGGCGCACCGGAGATCGGATCAAGATTGTCATCAAGCTTCTTACTCGTGTAATTCATGGCATACACCTCTTTATTGGGGGAAGCCTCGCCTGAGCGAGACGAATGAGTATGCGCAATAGACGTGCCAGCGAATTCGATGCGCTCAACCGATTCTCCAAAAAAAGTCATGCGAGACCATGAGGGTCGCTTGTCCTGCCTTCCGTGGTGGGCTTTGCGGCCAGAGTGTTGCCGTGAATGCGCGGGCAGCGCGATGAATTTGCCGCTCGTATTCAGTCCCTGCGTTGCGCAAGTGTTCGTGCAATGTGAGCGGGTTGGCTTTGAATTCTGCACGATTCAGAACGATGCTTTGAGTTCGACTTCGAGGATCAAGACTTGAGCAGTGCTCGAGTCCGCTAGTTCCAAAAAATGCCAGCAGCAACCCCATGACGCCCAGAACGACTGTCGCCACGGTGAGCACGCGCATACTGTCGTTGATGACCAACGCCGTGCGACTGCTGAACAGGTCGAAGCTCCCGACGACCAAATCGCGCGCGCTGTCCACGTTGTCTGTCGCGCGCTCGAAACGAGCATCGAGCGCTAGAAAATGACTGTTCACGGCGTCGTCTTCCTGTGGCCGGAAATCGGGCCGTGCCAAGCCGGCGAACACTGCCCGATGCGGCGCCAGCATTTGGCGTAGCCGGGACGCGGCTTGACGAAGCACTCGCAGCTCGTCCAGACAATTACGCGGGCGCTGAGACAGAATTGTGAGCTCCAGTTTTTCCATGACCACTTCAAACTGCGCGACCGCGTCGAAATAGGTGGACAACAGCCAGTCGAGCAATGAAGCAGTGAAGCTCGCCGCGCTGAGACGTCCCAACTCTGTTTCGCCTGATTCCCTGGCACGAAGTTCATGGATGAACGCAATTGGCTTTTTATGCAGCGTCAACACCACGTTTCGACCGGCGACGATGCTCAAAGCGCTACCGCTGAACTGCGCGAGCTTTATGTCGTCGACGGCGACTACGCGAAGCCAGAAACTCTCACCGCAGTTATGTAATGCCGGCGTTAAATCTTTTGCAGTCCATTTTTGGACAAGCCCCTGCGGCAAGGGAAGTCGCTCTACCAGTCGCTCGACCCATTGCTCGGGCGCGTCCTCCACATCAATCCACAACAATTGCTCGTCGGATGGAGTCAATGACGTTAGCGTGTCAAGATCGTCAACGATACGAGCTTCGCCTCGCGAATCGAATAAAATTCCGTGCAGCTGAGAAGTCGGGCGATCTTGCCGCGGCTCATTGGTGGGCTCATCAGCGGTTGGCTCATCAGTATCCGAACTTTTTTCGGCAGCGCGCGTTTCATCAGCCTGACTTTCCAGGGAGAGCGCCCTGAGTCCGCTGATCGCACGTTCTGCAGTCACGGCGCCGCCGCGAAGTTGGCGCCAGCGTTGTCTGCACAGCTGCACTGGTGGTCCATTGTCGGTCCCCGCTCCCTTTTAGAAGACGTACATGTCTAGAAAACGTACATGTCTAGATAACGTACGTGTCTAGAAAACGTACGTGTCTAGAAAACGTACGTGTCTAGAAAACGTACGTG
>JAWXCG010000124.1:0-4689 GCA_034440555.1 Pseudomonadota bacterium | reverse complement strand
GTTGCCCGATGTGATCAGCCAGCGTCCCAAGTTCGGCGCGCCCTTGGCGGCCAGTTGGATGGACGATCATCCCGAGTTCCGGCAGTTCGCGCGCGCGCGCTTGCTCGATGGCGTGTGGGCCGAGCGATTGGGACTGGATCGCGCGATGCGCGCGTATTTTGACGGTGGTCGTGGCGGATACCACTGGCCGAGCGCGCTGTCGATCTTCCGCAACACGGCATGGCGATTATTGCTGCTGGAATTGTGGGCGCCTTACTACGTCAGCGAGCGCGCCGCGTGATTGAAGGTCTGGTCAGTACGGTGATTCCCGTATACAACCGGGCTGCAATGCTGCGCGAGGCCGTCGATAGTGTATTGGCGCAGACCTGGCGACCGATCGAGATCGTCATCGTCGATGACGGCTCCACCGACGATACGCCAGCGGTAGAGGATGAACTTGTACAGCGTTTTCACGGGATCGTCCGGGTGCTCAGGCAGGAGAATGCAGGTCCCGGTGTCGCGCGTCAGCTTGGGCTTGAATCTGCACAGGGCGAATTCGTGCAGTTTCTGGACAGTGATGACTTGCTGCTGCCCGAGAAGTTCGAGACTCAGATTGCTGGGTTGCGTGCGGATGCCGATGCAGATATTGCCTATGGAAAGTCCTATGCGAGCCGCGAAGGCGTTCGTCGCCCAGATCCAGCACAGCGAACAGGTGAGCGATTCCGTACCTTGTTTCCCGCGCTGCTGCAGGAGCCCATCTGGCCCACGATGACACCGCTGTATCGTCGCACAGTGCTCGACCGTATCGGTCCGTGGCCGCGCAAGCGCCAGCTCGAGGATTGGGAGTTCGATGCGCAAGCAGCGGCGTTAGACGTTCAACTTCACTACGACGATTGCTATGTAGCCGAGACGCGCGATCATGGCGAAGCGCGCCTATGTCATTTGTGGCGGGACGATGTGAACGCCATGCGCGAGCGAGTTTCTGCCTATGTCGCCTTACTGGCGCACGCCGAGCGAGCTGGCGTTCCTCAGGATTCAGCAGAGATGCAAGGCTTTGCGCGCAGCTTGTTCTGGATGGCGCGCTGTGCGGGCGTGCGTGGCTTGAACCGCGAAGCGAAGCAACTGTTCGATCTTGCGCGACAGACATCCAGTCCAGTGCGCTCTGACTTGAAGCTGTTTCGAATCGCGGTCTCTATCCTGGGCTGGCGTTTGGCCAGTCTAATGGCGGAAAAAATGACGGGTAGGGGCGCGTGAAATCAGTGCCGGATGTTTCGGTCGTAATGAGCGTGTACAACGCCGATGCGACGCTGGAGAGCACCCTTTTGAGCATACTGAATCAGCAGAACAGGTCGTTCGAGTTCATTGTGGTCAACGATGGATCCAGCGACCGCTCGGCGGCAATACTTGACGATTTCGCGGAAAAATATTCCCAGTTGCAGGTCATTCATCAGCAGAACACCGGCCTCACACGTGCGCTGATCCTCGGTTGCGCGATGGCGCAGGGCGCTTTCATCGCGCGCCAGGACGCTGGCGATATTTCTTTGCCCGGTCGTCTCGCGCAGCAATTGGCGTTCATGCAGGCGCATCCCGAAGCCGTGATGACAGCCTGCGGTGTTGAGTTTCGAGGGCCGCGCGACGAAGTGCTCTACGACCTGACGCGTCCTTCGTCGCAACTGGATGCGGGGTTGCATGCAACAACAATGGAGCAGCTGCGCGGGCCGCCTCATCATGGCGCCACGATGTTTCGGCGCGATGCCTACCTGGCGGTCGGTGGCTATCGGCTTCCGTTCGTCGTCGCACAGGATCTCGATCTTTGGCTGCGCCTGGCCGAAGTGGGCCGTTGCCTCGGAATGAACGAGGTCATGTACGCAGCCAGGCACGAACTGGGCAGCATTAGTAGCCAGCGACGTGGGGATCAGTTCAAGTTGGCCCGACTGGCGCTTGCGGCTCGGGCCGCGCGTTTGGCCGGTAGCGACGATGCCCAGGTGCTTGCTACGAGGCACTTCGAGTACGCCGGCAAGGCACCACCCGGTCGTGCCGAACGTGCCCGCTTCCATTACTTTGTCGGGACTTGCCTGCGCCGCCGCAGTCCGCGGCTGGCGCGGGATTATTTCGCCAGGGCGCTTCGCGACAATCCTTTTCACTTCAAAGCGCTGGCGCACTGGATGATGAGTCGATGAAGCCACCCGTCTTCAATCCCGATTGGCCGGACGATGTGCTTGCACTCTATCGGCACGACATGCAGGAAATCTGGGATCGCGGCATCGCGCCGCAGGTGTGGAATCAGTACCACAACCAGCTCGATCTTTATCTTGGCCTTGCGCCTGCGCAGCCGGCGAAAATTCTTGATGTGGGCTGTGCCCAGGGCACGTTGGCATTGATGCTCGCTGAACGGGGGCATAGCGTGCTGGCGGTGGATCTTCGGCCGCAGTTTCTTGAATACGCCAAGTCGCGTTACACGCATGGCGACGTTCGCTTCATGTCTGGCAATGTACTGGAGGACGATATTCCCGGTGGCCATGATCTGATTTTCGCCAATCAGATCATCGAACATCTGGTGTATCCGGGCGAGATGCTGCAGCGGCTTAAAAAATTGCTCAAGCCTGGCGGTCGGCTGGTCACGACTACGCCCAATGCTGCCTACGTGAAGAATGATCTGCCGAGTTATCGGGCGCTGGGCGATCCGGGTCAGTGGGCGCATCTTCAGTTTACCGCGGATGCCGATGGTCATTTTTTTGCATACAGTGCTGTAGAGCTGCATGAACTTTACGAAACAGCTGGCTTTCACGATGTACGTGCACGCTTTTTCGAGACGCCGTTAATCAATGGACACATGAAGTTGCGCTACCTGCATCGGTGGATGCCGGTGCCGGTACTGCGCATGTTCGATCGATTGACACTGATGCTGCCCTGGTTGGGACGGGCGAGCGCGCACCAACTGCTTGCCACGGGCATTCGCCCGCTGGAGTCCTGATGTTTGCCTCGATCGAGAAGCAGCTTGGGCCGCTGCACGAAGTCATTCGCGACCGACTGAGCGCTTTCTGGCTGCGCTTGCGAGGCGCCAGGCTGGGGCCACGTACCCGCGTGGGACGGCGTCTCTCGGTGATAAACCCCTGGTGCCTGAGTGCTGGCGCGCGTTGCCAGTTTGAGCACCAGGTGTTTATCAAGGCAACAACGGATTCGGCGCGGATCGCACTTGGGGATCAGGTATTCGTGGGGTTCAATACCGAGTTTGATATCTCCGAACAATTGATCATCGGCAACCATGTGCTGATCGCGCCGGGATGCTTCATCACCGACCATGGCCATCGATTCGATTCGGCAGAGTTGATCGCCAGCCAAGGCTGTGTGAATCGACCGGTGTGCATCGAGGACGATGTCTGGCTCGGTGCCAATGTCGTGGTGTTGCCTGGCGTGACGATCGGCCGAGGCGCCATCGTCGGGGCAGGTGCGGTGGTCAATCGCGATGTGGCGGCGATGAGTATTGTTGCTGGTGTGCCGGCACGGGCCATTGGTGAGCGAGCGCAGACGAAGTGAACGCATACGATTCGTTGACTCTCGCCTCATCTCCTGCGAAGCGATGGCTGGTCACTGGTGCTGCAGGATTCATCGGCAGCCATCTCGTTGAGAGCCTGTTGCGAAATGGCTAGCAGGTGATCGGAATCGATAATTTTTCCGGCGGCTTTCAACGCAACCTGGATGAGGTGCAGCGGCTGGTCGGTCCGGATCGATGGCAGGCGTTCAGTTTTAGTCTTGCCGATATCGAAGACGTCGAGGACTGCCGGCGTGCCTGCGACGGCGTCGACATTGTGCTGCATCAAGCAGCATTGTGCTCAGTACCGGCCTCGATTGAGGACCCTCTGCGCACACACAGTACAAACGTTGGTGGATTCATGAACATGCTGATCGCCGCCCGGGACGCTCGCGTAAAGCGATTTGTGTACGCCACTTCCAGTGCGGTATACGGTGAGCAAGTCAGTCTTCCGATCTCCGAGGGAGCCAGTGTCCTGCCAGGTTCGCCTTATGCAGCGAGCAAATTGATCAACGAAATCTACGCGGGTATGTTCACTCGTGTTTTCGGATTGGATTGTATCGGCCTTCGCTACTTCAACGTATTTGGATCGCGACAGGACCCTGCCAATGCCTACGCTGCGGTGATACCCAAATGGATTACGCAAATGATTCGCTCTGAGCTGGTGTATATCCACGGCGATGGACAGAACACTCGGGATTTCTGCCTCGTTGAGGAGATTGTGCAGGCGAACCTCCTCGCCGGGACGTCCACGCGCCTGGGTGCCCAGAATCAAGTCTTCAATATCGCGGGCGGAGAGGCTACATCATTGAATGAACTGTTCCAGCTGGTGCGCGCTGGGCTGGCGGCCCATTTCCCCTATGTGTTGGCATGCGAACCTTTGCATGATGCGAATCGCCTAGGGGATATCCGACACTCGGTGGCGGACATCTCCAAGGCAAAGCGCCTGCTCGATTACCGCCCGCTGGATAAACTGGCCAACGGGCTGACCGAGGCGATAGCCTGGTACGCACTGCAACTTGGCGGACGGTCAGGATGAGCACCGGGCCGCGGATCAGCGTCGTCATTCCGAGCTACCGGCGCGAGCAGGTATTGCTTGACTCGATCGATAGTCTGCTCGCGCTGGAGCGGCGCGCTGACGAGATTCTGGTGGTCGATCAGACGGAGAATCACCGCCC
>JAWXCG010000123.1:0-11565 GCA_034440555.1 Pseudomonadota bacterium | reverse complement strand
GTGTCGGCGCCCGGTTTGACCGAGCGATACACGAACCAGGCGCCCTTGTCGGTCTCCAGCTTGTCCAGTTGCTCGACGCTGCAGCCGTTCGATGCAGCGAAACCCTGCAGCGCCTTGGTCGGCCGACCGTCCACATCAAAAGCGGCGTTAAGCGCCGGCCCGCGCCGTTCTGATGTTTGGTCCGGCTGTTGGGTCTGCACCGCATCGATGCGCACGGCAAGGCGGCGCGGCGACCACAACGGATGCGCGCTGGCTGCATCAAACTCGACAGAGCGCTTCTTCAAGCCCTCGACCACGCCGGCACAAAATGCCGCAGCCAATTCGTCCAGCGCCTTGGGCGGCAGCTCTTCGGTACCCAGTTCGATCAACAGGTTCTTGGTGTCCATCATCGCTCTGTCCATCATCGTTCTCTTCTATTCGTTGCGCGAAGCAGGGCGGGTACAACCGACCATTGCCTGGTGTTCGAAGTGCTTGACCGGCTCCGCAGTTGCCGGCCATCCACCCTACTTCTTGAGGCCGGGAAAGCCGAGTTTTTCGCGTTGCGCGTAATAGCATTCGGCCACCGCTTTGGACAGCGTGCGCACGCGCAGGATGAAGCGTTGGCGTTCGGTCACACTGATCGCGCGGCGTGCATCCAGCAGATTGAAACTGTGGCTGGCCTTGCACACCTGTTCGTAGGCCGGAAGCGGCAGGCCCAGGCCAACCAGCTTCAGCGCCTGCGCCTCGCAGCTATCGAACCAGCCGAACAGCACCACGGTATCGGCGTGCTCAAAGTTGTAGGTGCTCTGCTCGACTTCATTCTGGTGATAGACATCACCGTAGGTCACTACGCCCTGCGGGCCGCGCGTCCAGACCAGGTCGTAGACGTTGTCAACATTCTGCAGGTACATCGCCAGGCGCTCGAGTCCATAGGTGATCTCGCCGGTAACCGGCTTGCAGTCCAGACCGCCGGCTTGCTGGAAGTAAGTGAATTGGGTGACTTCCATGCCATTGAGCCAGACCTCCCAGCCCAGGCCCCAGGCGCCCAGCGTTGGTGATTCCCAGTTGTCTTCGACGAAACGCAGGTCATGCGTCAGCGGATCAAGTCCGAGTGCCTTCAGCGACTCGATGTACAGGTCGAGGATATTCAACGGGTTCGGTTTAAGCACCACTTGGTACTGGTAGTAATGCTGCAGGCGATTCGGGTTTTGGCCGTAGCGACCATCGGTCGGTCGCCGTGACGGCTGTACATAAGCTGCGCGCCATGGCTCCGGCCCGAGCGCGCGCAGAAACGTCGCCGGGTGAAAAGTGCCAGCGCCCACCTCGATGTCAAACGGCTGGATCAGCACGCAGCCAGCTTCAGCCCAATAGTGATTGAGCGTCTGGATCAGTTGCTGAAAGGTCAGGGCGGTCATAGGTCCGTGGCATGGGTAGTAAAGCGGCGTAGTATAGCGGGGCGGCTTGCGCTCACGTCCCTGTGTTGGGTCAAGCACATTTGAATCACCGGTTCGCAGCTATGTTCTGAATAGCGATCGCAAAATGTTGCAAGACACAAGCAGCGCGCCGCGCATCACGGTGCAGTCATCAACGGTCGGGGTAGCATGCCGATGCACAGTGAAGGCGCAAGGCGGATGTCCGGCGTTTCGGTGAGGTGAGTCGTCGTGCTACTGAGGAAGGAATTGCGATGAAGTCTTCGTCCAGAGTGGTGCCGATCAACGAACGCGATCCGGGCAACGAACGTGCTGACTTCACGTCGCATGGATTTTCCACTGGCAAACGCCTTGAGTTGGACGAGGTGCTGGCACAGCTGCTCGCTGATGGTTTGATCACCGACGACGAAGCCAAGCGCACCAAAGTCGCCAAGACCACCGCCCGCAATGACGTGCACCCGCTGGTGCTGATCGCCAACGCCAAATACAGCGACCGTCGCGATCCGAGCAAGCCTCTGAGCCTGGAGTCCCTGACCGAATGGTTGGCGGCACGCGCCGGCCTTGAGTACATGAAGATTGATCCGACCAAGATTGAAGTGGTCAAGGTCGGCCAGATTGTCGCGCCGAACTACGCCGCGCGTTATCGCATTCTGCCCGTGGCGATCACCGAGGCCAGCGTCACCTTTGCCACCAGCGAGCCCTTCGATAACCGCTGGGAGCACGATCTGAGCCAGATGCTGCGCCGTGAAATCAAGCGCGTGGTGGCCAATCCGCTCGACGTCAATCGTTATCTGATGGAGTTTTACGGCGTTACCCGCAGCGTGCGCCGCGCCAAAGACCACAAGGAAGGCGACAGCAACAAAGTGCTGCCCAACTTCGAGCAGCTGATCGAGCTGGGCAATTCCGCCGATCTGGGTGCCGAAGACAGCCACGTCGTGCGCATCGTCGACTGGCTTCTGCAATACGCCTATGAGCAACGCGCCAGTGATATCCATATGGAACCACGCCGCGAAACCAGCCCGATCCGTTTTCGCATTGATGGCGTGTTGCACAAGGTGTTCGAGCTGCCGACACCGGTGATGATCGCCGTGGTCAGCCGCGTCAAGATTCTTGGCCGCCTGGACATCGCCGAACGCCGCCGTCCACAGGATGGCCGTATCAAGACGCGATCGCCAGGTGGTCGCGAAGTGGAAATGCGCCTGTCGACCATGCCCACTGCATTCGGCGAAAAAGTGGTGTTGCGCATTTTCGATCCGGATGTGGTGATCAAGACCTTTGCCGAAATCGGTTTTTCCACCAAGGACGAGAAAGTCTGGAAGGGAATGATCGAGCAGCCGCATGGCATCGTGCTGGTCACCGGCCCCACCGGTTCCGGTAAAACCACCACGTTGTACGCCACGCTCAAATACCTGGCCAAACCCGATCTGAATGTCTGCACGGTTGAGGACCCGATCGAAATGATCGCGCCTGAACTCAACCAGATGCAGGTGCAGACCAATATCGACCTGACCTTTGCCGCCGGTGTGCGCACCCTGCTGCGACAAGATCCCGACATCATCATGGTCGGCGAAATCCGTGACCTGCCCACCGCGGAAATGGCAGTGCAGGCTTCGCTCACCGGGCATCTGGTGCTATCCACCTTGCACACCAATGACGCCCCCTCGGCGGTGACGCGCCTGTTGGATCTAGGTGTACCGCATTACCTGATCCAGAGCACACTCAACGGCATCATCGCGCAGCGCCTGGTGCGCCGCCTGTGCCCGCATTGTCGGGCGGTGGGCGAAATCAGCGATGAAGAATGGTTGAGCCTGGTGCACAACCTGGGCCTGAAGAAGCCGGCGCGCGTCGCCCTGCCCAAGGGTTGCAACGAATGTCGCCACACCGGGTATCTTGGCCGCAGCGCGATCTACGAACTGATGCCGATCACCTCGGCGCTGCGCAAAGGCATCGCCGCCAACCTCGACCTGCCGGCTTTCCAGCAGCTCGCATTGAAGGACGGCATGCGTCCATTACGCTACGCGGCTGCCGAAATTGTCGCCCGCGGCATCACCAACGTGCGTGAGGTGATTGAGGTGTTGCCGCCGCCGGAGTAACGCTGGTGGCGTGGGTGCAACCCACCATTTTCCGATCAGCAATGCGATTGCTGCCAATGGCCGCGCTGCGGTCCATTTCTCCTTCCTGACGCGAGCGCGTAATCCTTGTTCTCCATCCAGCCTTGCACACTGCCAGAGGGTGCACTCCTCGCTATCCACCAGTGCAACGGTTCCTATACGGATTGTTACACGACTGAAATCGCCGGCTCGGTCGCGCACGCCCAGTACGTAGCCGCCTTCTACACCACCCCTGTGTTCAAACTGGAACGTTGGATCCTGCGCTGGGCAGCTTCGAAACCCTCGACCGACTTGCAGGCGCAACAACTGGCCGCGGGTGTCATCCATTCGTTTTCCGCATGGCACGTGGAGCGCCGCTGTGAGAATCAGCTGCTGCTGTGCGATTTCCAGGGCCGCACGCGGTCCTGGCTTATGGTTGCGCCCGACGCTGCCGGCGATCGTTCACGCACGCGACTCTATTTTGGTTCGGCCGTGGTCGCGGACAAAGATGCGCAATCCGGCAGGTATGCGTTGGGGTGGGTTTTTCGACTGCTGCTCAGATTTCACAGGATCTACTCAATCGTGTTGTTGCGGGCAGCGAAGGCGCGACTCGAGGCTCAACTCCGATAGGAGCGCACTGGCCCAATTACTGGGCCGGATAGTTTTCTGCCATCCAATTGAATGCATCCAATGCAAGGCGTTCGCGTTCTGTTTCTATCCGACACGCACAGTGGCTGGGCCGACCAAACGCATGTCATTCTGGAATTCGCGATCACAATCGCACCCTTACGCACGCCACAACGGAGTGACTTCCAGCAGGTACCAGTGGTGACTACCGGCAGCTCCAAACAGCGTGCACAGCGCGCAAGCTTGAGACGTCCACTGCGCGTTGGCACGTGCTGGGCTGGTTGAGCCTCACTCCGCTGTGGCTGGCGATGGCAGCGATGGTGTTCTAGATGCGGGGCTAGTGCTGTGCCCGCGCTGCATGGGCGCATGGTTCGGTTCGATTCAATCGCCGTCAAACTCGTCCTTGAACAGCACGTCGCTCGGCACGCGTGCAAGCACACCAGCCGAGAAGCGGTAGACAACGTTGCTGAAAACCACGCCGGCATCGTGCTGACCAATCGCGATGACCATTTCGTAGTCGATGTTGGCGGCGACACCACCGCTGTTGCCATAAATAATGTGCTGGGCGCCGCCCAGCGGAGATTCCTGTGAAGCTGCGCATGCTTGATCCAACCCGATGCGGTTCGCTTCGCTCACCACATCCTGCGCGCCAGTAGATCAGGCCTCCGGCGAACCGGTGTCACTCGCTCCACCACCCTGTTCGGCTCGCGCCGCCTTGGCCAGCGCGATATAGCGTGCGCGAAATGCGTCGAGGTCTTCCTGTTCGAGCTCCTCAAGATCGAGCACTGCGTTGTGCGCGCCCTTGGTGGCCCGGATCAGCTCGTCCAGTTTTACTTGAATGGCCTCAGTGTCCCGGTTTTGCGTGTTCTGAATCAGGAACACCATCAAAAAGGTGATGATCGTGGTGCCGGTATTGATGACCAATTGCCAGGTGTCGCTGAAGCCAAAAATTGGCCCGGTGACGATCCAAACCGCAATTACGCCAACCGCCATGGCAAATACTTTCGGCCGACCGCAGAAGTGTGACGCCGCCTTGGCGAAGCGGGAATACCAACCGGGTGTTCGCATTGCAGCCCTCTCATTCAGTCGGCCCATGGCAGTATTGCCATCGGGCCAAGCCTATCGCTTCGCCAGTGCCTGATCCGTTCGCTGCAGACGTTCAGCACCCCGCGAGTACAGCGCGATAAACACCCATCACCTTCGCGCACGGTTCAGCAGCCGCCCAAACGCCTGCCTGACCACTGTTGCGTGATTTGCGTCGTGCCCGTGTCGATCATGCCCTTGCCGCGAACCGTCGCTGGCGTCGAGGTGAACTCGAACCGGCCCTGCACCGAAGCGCTGCCTGGACACACCATGTCGTAGCGCGTCGTGTCGCCAGAATGCCGCAGGCGCTGGTAGCGACAGTTGCCATTGTTCAACGAGTTTCTGGACACCGACAATCCATAGGTGACATCTGCGCGCGTCAGGCACAGGTGGGTGGTGAGCGCAGGCTGCGCAAATGGAACGCCACTGACCGAGGAGGTCATGGTGTATTCCCACTTTCCGGGTGACATGGCCTCGGCGTACGAAACGCCGGTCGGGCTGCAAGCAAGTAGCGCGTTGATCAGGGTGCGAATGTTCATGAATATGCCTCCACGGCAAACGGAAATTCCACAAGCCGGTTCAAATCGGAGTGTTCAAATCGGAGCGGACACGAGCGAGGTCACCGGCAATCGCCGGCTAATGGCCCACCAACTTCAGCGCACGCTGCAACACCGGATCGTCCTGTGCCTGCACCAGCGGTGTCACGATCGCGATGTCGGGTACTACGCCACGTGCCTGCAGGTCGCCATTGACCCGGATGATGTGGGCTTTCCGGAAAAATGCCTGGCCAGAGCCTTGTGACCTGAAGTAGACAATCGCACCGAGCACCCAGAAGGCCCAGATGGTCAAACAGGCAATGCCTCGCGCTACGACATTGGTTTGCGGTTTGGTGGACATGTCGGCCTTTGAGTTCACAAAACTTGCAAGTTAATTGACGCCGCCCCCCATCAGACAGTGCCGGCGGACCCGCCGCAGCGCTATCGTTAGTGCACTGGGAACGGGAGGCTGGGATGAGCGAGGTCACCGAATTGCTGGAGAAGGCACGTGCAGGCGAGCAAGGCGCCTGGGATCGGGCGGTGGCCCTGGTCTATCAGGACCTGAAGCGGATCGCGCGCTCGGTGCTGGGCGGCGGCGGTAGTGCGACGCTGGATGCCACCGGACTGGTGCATGAATGCTATGAGCGCATGGCCCGCCAAGAGGCGTCGGCGGTCAATAACCGCGCACATTTTCTGGCCTTGGCGGCGCGCGCGATGCGCCAGTTGATGCTGAATCATGCGCGCGACAAGATCGCAGCCAAACGCGGTGCCGGCGCGGTCCATGTCGATATCGATGACGTGATGGATGCCGCATTCGTCGAAGCGCGTCATTTGCTGGAGCTGGACTCGGCCCTGTCGCGACTGGAAATCGAAAACCCGGATTGGGTACGCGTGGTCGAGTGTCGTGTCTTTGCCGGTATGACCGAGCAGGAAACCGCCGATGCACTGACACTGCCGCTGCGAACCTCGCAGCGTGCATTTGCCGAGGCGCGGGCGCGGCTCACCGAGTTGCTGGCCAATTGAGCGGGTGCAGCCGCGCTAAACACGGTGCACAGGCGGAAAACGACACGCTTCGGGGTTTATCCCACTACCACCGCTTCGTTTCCGGACCCTTGGCGCATGAAAGCACTCGATCTGCTCGAGCCCGGACGTCTGCTCGGCGGCGTACTGATTCAGGAATTGTTGGAAAAACAACAACCACCGATCACTCCGGGTACGCGGGTCGGCGCTTACCGCATTGTGCGCGAACTTGGGCGCGGTGGCATGGGTCGCGTCTATCTTGCCGAACGCGCGGATGGCGAGTATCAACAGCAGGTGGCATTGAAGTTTCTGGTCGCTGTCGGCTCCGTGATCAGTGTCGAACTATTTCGGCGCGAACGGCAGACATTGGTCGGGCTGCGCCATCCCAACATCACGCGCATGATCGACGGCGGCCACGATGGCAGCGGCCAGCCCTGGCTCGCGATGGAGTTGATCGAAGGCAGCACACTCGACCAGCATTGCCTGCACGGCAATTTGCCTATCGCTGCGCGGTTGCGACTCTTTCTTGATGTGTGTCAGGCGGTCGCGTTCGCGCATGGGCGCGGTGTCCTGCATCGAGATATCAAGCCGAGTAATGTCATGGTCGACGCCGATGGCCACGCCAAGCTGCTCGATTTCGGCATTGCGCAGCTGATCAGTCAGGCCGAAAGCGCAATCACCGCTTTCACACCTGGGTACGCCAGCCCGGAACAACAGGCAGGCCTACCGGCGTCGTCGTCGTCGGACGTGTTTCAACTCGGACGACTGCTCGCGGCACTTTTGAGCAATGACCATACCGAACACCAAACGCAGGTCGCCCCATCCATCGGCCATCAAGCGCCAGCGCCGCCGCGAAGTCTTCCGCGCGATTTGCAGCGGGTGATCATTTGCGCCACGGCGACAGAACCCGAACGACGCTATTCGACGGTGCTGGCGCTGATTGAAGACGTCGAAGCCTTTCTCGCCGACCGGCCACTGCGCGCGCATCGTGGCGAGCACTGGTATGTGTTCAAGCAGTTTCTCAAGCGGCACACTCTGGGCGCACTGGTCACCGCGCTGGCCCTGGTTGCGGCAGCCAGTGGCGCAGGCTATTTGGCGCTGCGCATTGCGCATGAAAGCGACCGCGCCGATGAGCGCGCGCGTGTAGCATCCTCGGCCCTGTCGTTCCTGGAAGAAGACTTGCTCGCGACGGCCAGCCCGGCCAATGCCCAGGGTCGCTCGATTACGGTACGCGAGGCACTGGACCAGGCCGCCTCCAGTGTTGGGCAGAGATTTCGCTCCGCGCCCACCGAGCAGCAAGCCATTCGCATCACGCTGGCGCGACTCTACGACGATCTAGGCCTGCCCGATCCGGCCGCCGCAGAGGCCACGGCGGCGTTGAAGCTAAGCCCGGATTCGGTGCAAGGCGCCGAGGCGCGTCTCGTGCTGGCCGAGATCTGGATCTACCAGGATCAACTGGACGCAGCGCAAACCTTGTTGGACTCGCCAGTGAACTCCGCGTTGCCAGTACCCATGGATTGGCCGTGGCGAAGGCAGCGATTGCTGGCCCTGCTGCTACATCGTCGTGGCGAATACGCTGCATCGAGCGAAGCCTACACGGCGCTTTCCGATCAACTGCAGACGCTGGCGCCGGACAGCGGCATCTACCGCACCACGCTCAAAGAACTGAGCGAAAGTCTGATGATGCAGGGTAAGCAAGAAACAGCGCTGCAGTACCTCGATTTGGTGACAGCGGCCGAAACCCCTGAGCTGGGTGAGCGCCATCCGGTGAGTCTGGCCACGCAACACGCACGCGCCACCGTACTGCGGCATCTGGGCCGTTTTAACGAGGCACACAGCGCGTTGCTGTCGATCACTGGGCTGCGTCGTGAAGTGCTTGGCAACACGCATCCCGAGACGCTACGTAGCCTCTCGGAGCAAGCCACCGTGCTGCAGGAACTGCATCGCTACGACGAAGCCGAAGCACTCTTCAAGGAAGTGCTGAGTACACGCCTGCAATTGATTGGCGAACAACATATCGAGACCCGTAACAGTATGAGCAATCTCGGGCTGCTCTACAGTCTGTGGGGCAAACTCGAGCTGGCAGCACCCCTGTACGAACGCGTTCTCGCCATTGAGCTGCCGTTGAATGACAAACCCCATCCCGACACTATCGCCCTGATGCATAACATCGCCGGGCTGTACCGGAAACAGCGACGCATCGAGGCGGCGCTCAACATGCATCAGCGCGCCATCGACGCAGCAACTGCGAGCATGGGAGCGGACGCGTGGCAAACCGGCATGTTTCATATCGGCAAGGCTCAGACGCTGCAGTTGGCGCAGCGCTATGCCGAATCTGCGCTGCATTTCGATGCGGGCATAAACGCCATGCAAGCATCGCTCGGCGAGCATCATGCCCGGGTTGAGAAGGCGCGAAGTTTGAAAGCGGCGATGACAGCGGAGTGGAAACCGTAGTCGAGTCTGGCTTTGAGTTTGGGATGGCTTGGCGGGAGCGGACAGGAACTCGGGTTTCTGAATTCTGCACACCCAGAAAACGTCTTGCGACAGGCGCGAGCCTTGAGCTGGGTGTTCCCATCCCGCCAAGGATTCGCCATGCGCATGTTCAGTAAGTTTTCGCTCGTTCTGAGCATTCCGCTGTGGGCTGCATGGGTCAGTCCCGTGACGCGCGCGGAGACAATGGCCCTGACCATGGGTACTGGCGCCTTGGTGTGCGCAACCAACTCTGGCACGGTGCGTTGCTGGGGTACCGCAAGCAACCTCTCACTGGGCAGCGGTGTGTCGGAGAGCAACAGACCGGTGCAGATTTCGCTGATCACCGACGCGATCGCCGTCGCCGTTGGGTTCCGACATGCCTGCGCATTGCGCTCGGGCGGCGGCATAAAGTGCTGGGGCGACGGCCAGTTTGGCCAAGTCGGCAACGCCGCCAACCCCTCCTCGACCAACCCGGTCGATGTCGTTGGCCTTTCCGGCACGGCCACGGCGATCGCACTGAACAATTCCGCCAGCTGCGCGCTGATCCAAAGCGGCACGGTGCAGTGCTTCGGCTCAGACGGTTTCGGACAGCTTGGCAACGGCCCCGGGTTCACCAACAGCAACACTGCGGTCGCTGTGCTGGACATCAGCAACGCGATCGCGATCAGCGCCGGCGCGACACATTTTTGCGCGGCGCTTGCCGATGGCAGTGCCAAGTGTTGGGGCGACAACAGCAGCGGGCAACTCGGTGACAACAGTCTGTCGAACCGCGAGACGCCGACTGCAGTCAGCAACCTGAGCGGAGTTCAGGCGATCAGCGGCGGCGAGTTTCATACCTGTGCTGCCACCAGCAGCGGCTTGAAATGCTGGGGCAATAACTTGTTCGGGCAACTCGGCGACGGTACTTTCGTTGCCAGCCTGGTTCCGGTCGCAAGCTCCGCTGTGGGCAGTGCGACCATCACGCGACTGGTCGCCGGCGGGCGTCACAACTGCGCGCAGTTGAGCAGCGGCAGCGTGTCGTGCTGGGGCCGCAACTTCGACGGGCAGCTCGGTCAGTCGGACAATTCAATTTTCAACATTTCCGCGCTGGCCGCGCAGGGTTTCCCAGGTACGCCAATCGGACTCGCTGCCGGCAATGCAACCACTTGCGCACGCTTCAGCGAGAACGACATTCGGTGTTTTGGCTCCGGCACCTTTGGTCAACTCGGCGATGCACGCACGCGACGCTGGAAGACGCCGGTTGATTCCAGCCTCCCGGTTGCTGCAGACCTCGACATGGGCAGTCAGCACACCTGCGCGCGCGGCGACAGCAGCCTGCAATGCCTGGGCTTCAATGGTGCCGGTGCGCTTGGCGATGGCAGCAATACGCGCCGCCTTGCGTTGAGTGCTGTGGTCGGCAGCAGTGGCGCCGGCAGCACGCTAGCGGCCAGCGAAACGCAAACCTGCAACTTCATCGCCAACTCCAGTAGCAGCCAATGCTGGGGCCGTAATGAATCAGCGCAACTGGGCACCGCAGCAGCATCCAGCCAGGAACCGAGTGCCATCAATGCGCCGATTTTCGGAGCCGGTCGGCAATTCGTACAGATTGCGCTCGGCACGTTCTTTGGCTGCGCCCTGCTTTCCGAGAACGATGGCGCCGGGCCGGTGCAACGCGTACGTTGCTGGGGACGCAACAACGAAGGCCAGCTTGGCAATGGCAGCACTAGCAGTGGACTGGCGCCCAGCGCCACGGTGGTCAGCAACCTCGTCGAGCCCATTGCCATCGGCGCCGGCGAACTGCATGCCTGCGCGCTGGAAAACGCAGGCACCATCAAGTGCTGGGGCAACAATGGATCCGGACGACTCGGCACCGGTGATTTCAACCCGGCGCTCTCACCGACGCCGCTGGCAGTGATCGGAATCAGCACTGCGGTGCAACTCGTCGTCGGCCGCGACGGCGCGCACGCCTGTGCACGGCTCAGTGATGGGAGCGCAAAATGCTGGGGCTTCGGCAATCTCGGGCAACTGGGCAATAGTGCGTTAGCCAGTTCGCCAACCCCGGTGGTGGTAACCGGATTGACTGGAACGCAGGAGCTGATTGCCGGCAACAGACACAGCTGTGCGCTGCTGGCAACCGGCGCGGTCAAATGCTGGGGCGCCAATCAGTTTGATCAAATCGGAACGCCGCCCAGCGCCGCATACAACGTGCCTACGACGGTCACCGGCCTCGGTAGCGGGGTGTTGGATATTGCCGGCGGCGCCCAGCACAGCTGCGCGCGTCTGGCCACCGGCTGGAAGTGCTGGGGCTACAACGGCCACGGCGAACTGGGCAACGGACTGGCCGGCGTT
>JAWXCG010000122.1:0-7371 GCA_034440555.1 Pseudomonadota bacterium | reverse complement strand
GGGCGGTGGCTTGGTGCCTGTGGTTGGGGACGACTGGGTCAGGTCATCAAGATATTGGGGGCGGTGGCTAAAAAGAGTGGCAGAGTCGAGGAAGCCGATATCCACAATTTATTGCGCATGTGAGGTCCCTGTTGGTGTGATAGACAAAACCGAGCCGAAAGCTTTAATCCCTGCCTGGCTTTCGGAGCGGGCTGGGGAGGGGGCAGAGTACGCGTTCCTAGTGCCTTTCACGCAACCGGGTGCCTCTCCCCGCTGCACGAAAGGTACTGCGCAAAGCCTAGCCCGGAAGTTGTCGGGATGAAGCGATGCGTCCGGCCGCGATCGCGCATGCGGTGCGAAGTATGCGTCGGGCCGAAGCACCTGAACGCGCCGCAGAATCTCCGCGTTTTGGGCTTGATTGCTACGGACTGTGTCGGTGACAGAAGTCTCGGGGCGCGGTGGTCACTACCGTCGAAGCACTAGTGTGGTGTTGCACCCTAGCGACACCACACTAGCGACCGGCACGCGATGCAAGCGCTCACCCTTTGCGATTCGCACAACCCCGCATTAGTGGGCGATACTGGGCGCATGTACGCCATTGCCAATTCCCGCTGGGGCGTTGTCTGCTTGCTGCTTGCAAGCATGATGTGCACCCCTGTGCGCGCCGACACCATCTCGGCGACAGCGCAGAGTGAAATGCAGATCCTGTTAGCCGATAAGGCCCAGCCCCTCGCCCAGTACCGCAAGCTGGATACGGGACTTCGCTTTGCGCTGCAGCGCCTTCGTGACAGCGGTGCAGCGGCGCAGCTGCCAAGACTGCGCGTGCTTGCCCCGGATGCACGCGGACGACTGCAGCTGGATATCGCCCTGCATGATGCGACCGCATCGCCGGACGTGGTGGCGTGGTTGCTTGCGCAGCCCGCTGCGCAGCTGGTGTCTGCAACCGGCAGCGAACTGCGCGCCTGGTTGCATTGGCAGGATGTGGCAGCGCTCGCCAGTTTCGATTCGGTCAGAAGCGTGCGACGGGCGATGCCGGCGCTCAACGGCAACCTGCAAGCGCCCGGTCGATCGAATGCGGGCGCGATGCTACCCAAGGCGCTGAACATCAGCGCGGGCGTACGCACGCATCGTGTCGACGTGGCGCGGGCGGCGCTAGGCTTGACCGGACTTGGACAGAAAATTTGCGTTCTGTCCGACAGCGTGGACCATCTCGGCGCAGCCCAGTCCAGCGGCGATATCCTTGTGAATGTAGAGATACTGCCCGGGCAATCTGGATTGGGCGAGGGCTTCTTCGGCGAGGGCACGGCGATGCTGGAGATCGTGCATGACCTGGCACCCGATGCCCGTCTGGGATTCGCCACTGCCTTCACCGGTGTTGCCAGCTTTGCGCAAAACATACGCGACCTGAGATTGGTTGCCGGCTGTCACGTTATTGTCGACGACATTTTTTATTTCGACGAATCGCCATTCCAGGACGGGCCGATTGCGCAGGCCGTGAATGATGTCATCGCCGATGGAGCGCTTTACTTCGCGGCTTCTGGAAATGAAGGCAACGCCGCCAATGGGACCTCGAGTGTGTACCAGGGCAATTTCGTCGACGGCGGCGCGCTGCCGGCGCTGCCGGGCGGCAGCGTCAATCAATTCAGCGTGGCCGGAATCGGCAGCAGCAATCAAGTGCGCGTGCTCACGAACGGGTTCGCAGCCGCCCTGTTCTGGTCCGACCCACTCGGCGCTTCCGGCAACGATTACGACGTTTTCATCATGAGCCCGGACCTGCTGCATGTGCTGGATGCGAGCACCGAACTGCAGGATGGCGATGACGATCCGTTCGAGATCACCGGATTGATTTTTCCTGATGACCGCATTGTGGTGTGGAAAGCGGGCGCTGCCGCGCCGCGCTTGCTGCATCTGAACGGGCTGCGTGGACGCTTCAACCTGGGCACCGACGGACAGACCAAGGGCCACAATGCAGCAGCAGAGGCGTTCGGCGTGGCAGCGGTCGATGTCTTCACCGCGGCAGGCGGCGCGTTCACCGGAGGTGCGGCCAACCCGGTGGAGCCTTTCAGTTCCGATGGCCCACGAAAGATGTTCTTCAACGCCAACGGAACGCTGCTTAATCCGGGCAATCCCAGCCTGCTTGCCGATGGCGGAGTGCTGCGCGTAAAGCCCGACATCGCCGCGGCCGATGGCGTCGCTACGGCAACGCCCGGATTCTCGCAGTTCTTCGGAACCTCGGCAGCGGCGCCGCACGCCGCAGCCATTGCTGCGCTGCTCCGCCAGGCCGCGCCCAGCGCAACGCCGGCACAGATACGTACCGCGTTGACCAGCTCCGCATTGGACATCGAGGCGCCCGGCGTGGACGCGCTCAGTGGTGCCGGTATCGTGATGGCAGATGCGGCGCTTGCGTCGATCGGCGCGGTACCAGTGGCGCGGCTGCACCGCAGCGACTTCGTGCTTAGCGCCGTCGATGGGGATAGTGATGCGGTGGCCGAGCCGGGTGAGACCCTGGATCTGTCGGTACGCCTGAACAATACCGGCGCTGCCCTCGCCAGCGGCATCACGTTGACGCTGAGTTCGATCACGGCGGGCGTGGAAGTGCTGCGGGTAACCACTGCTTATCCCGATCTGGCGCCAAACACCTCCGCATTCGGCACGCAGAAGTTTCGACTGCGCCTCGCGCCGGCGTTTCCCTGTGGCGCTGACATCCAATTGCAGCTACAGGCGAATTTCACTGGCGGCTCGCCGGGTATTGCGACGCTGGCGTTGGCAGCAATCACCCTGCCGGTGGGCAGCGCTGGCGTGCCCTTCGAGCAGGTCTATGCTGGCGCGGCGGTCCCGATTCCCGATGGCAACCTGCTTGGCATCAGCGTCGCTCTTGCTGTAAGCGCGCCCGGCATGCGCATCAGCGATATCGACCTGCACTTCGACGGCGCGAAATGCAGCGGCGACTTTTTGGCCACCGGCGTGGGCTTGCAGCACACGTTTGTCGGTGATCTGGATATCCGCCTGCAGTCTCCTTCCGGCACCAGCGTGCGACTGGTCGATCGACCGCGCGCTGGAGCAGGCGACAATGGCGGCAACCATTTCTGTCAGACCGTATTCGACGATGCCGCAAGCACCGCGCTTGCCGATGCAATCAGCAGCGGCGAGCCGTTCAGCGGCGCGTTTCGCGGTGCCGCTCCGCTCGCGGGTTTCAGCGGAGAAAATGCCGATGGCAACTGGCAGCTGCGGCTTGTTGATACCGCGGCGGGTGACAGCGGTCAGTTGCGCGCCTTTCGCCTGGTGCTGCGACCTGCACTGTGCGATTTGTACGTGCCAGTGGTGCTCCACGCCGACGGCTTTGAGTAAGCCTCGGACGAACGGCCGCATACAACGCAACGAGCTTCATATTCCAATGTTAGACAATCCGGCTAAGCTCGATGCATCCGGGACTGCATACTTCACCAGCCGATGGCTGTAACCGATTCGCACTTTCAAGCCAGCTTTGACCAGCTTCAGCACCGACTGGAGAAGTGCAACGCCGCGCGCGAATGCGCCTGGGCGCTGACCGACGCGGCGATCGGCGCGTTCAGTCTGCCCGACTGCGTCAGCTATCTGCTGAATGCCGACGGGCTGACGCTGACCCAGGTATCGGCATTCGGCCCCAAGATGAAACTCGGCCAAATGGTGGAGAACGCGATCACGCTGCGCGTCGGCGAAGGCATCGTCGGCAGCGTTGCCAGCGCGCGCGCGTCGATTCGCATTGACGACACGCGGCTCGACGCGCGTTACATCGTCGATGATGCGGCACGGCTATCCGAGCTTGCCATTCCCATCCAGTACAACGGCGATCTTTTTGGGGTGATGGATATGGAGCACGAACAGCCGGCGTTCTACCATGCGCAGCACGAAACTGTGCTGATGCGCATGGCAACCCTGGCGGCGGTACGAATTGCCGCGCTGCGCTGTCCTGCGCTGCCTGTTTCAGACTGACGCTTGCTCGCTCAACTGCAAGGGAGATTTGTTATGCGCTGGATATTTCTGATTCTCGCATTCGCGTCGGCCGGGATCGCCTACACCGCCGACACCCCGGGCATGATCGGAGTGGCAATACTGCTTTCGGTCGTGTTTTCCTTTGTGGCAGTGCTGGCCTTCGTGCAGGCACGGATCGAAGGCAACGCGCAATCGCACGCCACTGTGCTGGGCTCAAAGGACGTGCAACTGGCTCGACAGAAAAACTTGCATAAGCAACCAGCGCATAGCAAAGCCCGGCAGCAAGGGGCAGTGGGCGACACCAGCGCTTCGTCTACGGATTCCGGCTCATCCCGCAAGGCACACGCCGCTGACGACAACCGCGCCGCCGATTTTTCTGGCGATTCGGCCGGCGATGGGGGCGGTGGCGGTGGCGGTGGCGGCGACTGAGGAACCCTTGGGTCGGTGCTGGATCTGCGCTTGACGGCCGCTGCCGCACTAGGGCTGCGGAGTTTCTGAATTGTCGAAGCCGGCATTGCATTGGGCATGCAATGGCCACATTTGAATAGTGCGGTGCAAAACTTAGTCACCGCTTGCGCGCCGCGGTTTGCCGGCACGCGAGCAATCACCTTATCCATCGAACCGAGCATGCGCCCACTCGACACCCTGCATTTCGACGATCGTTTCGTGCGCACCCTGCCTGGCGATGCCAGTGGTGTGAACACGTCGCGCGAGCTGCGTGACGTGGCTTATAGCCTGGTACAGCCGACGCCAGTGAGCGCGCCGCGGCTGCTGGCCTGGTCAGAGGCGCTCGCTGTCGAGATGGGCATTGCGCGTCCGGCTGCGTCCGATGACGCCAGCGTGCAGATACTGGCCGGCAACCACCTTGCATCGGGCATGCGCCCGTACGCGGCGCGCTATGGAGGCCATCAATTCGGGCACTGGGCCGGGCAACTTGGCGACGGCCGTGCGATCACGCTTGGCGAATGGGTGAATGCGCGGGGCATGCGCTACGAACTGCAACTCAAGGGCGCCGGGCCGACGCCCTACTCGCGGCGTGCCGATGGTCGCGCAGTATTGCGCTCCTCGCTGCGCGAATTTCTGTGCAGTGAGGCGATGCATCATCTGGGCGTGCCGACCACGCGTGCGCTCAGTCTGGTCGCGACCGGCGATGAAGTGCTGCGCGACATGCTCTACGACGGCAATGCACGCAATGAGCCCGGCGCCATCGTGTGCCGAGTGGCGCCGACGTTTCTGCGCTTCGGCAACTTCGAAATCCTGGCCGCGCATGCCGAGATTGATCTGATGCGCAGCCTGCTCGACGACCTGATCAATACGCAATATCCGGAGTTGGCGCCGGCGCGGCCACAGGTGTATGCCGCATGGTTCGAGGGCCTGTGCCGGCGAACCGCGCTGATGCTGGCGCACTGGATGCGCGTGGGCTTTGTGCATGGCGTGATGAACACCGACAACATGTCCGTGCTCGGTCTGACCATCGACTACGGGCCCTACGGCTGGCTGGAAGGATTTGACGCGAACTGGACACCCAACACCACCGACGCCGGCGGGCGTCGCTATGCTTTCGGTCGACAGCCGCAGATTGCACTGTGGAATCTGTCGCGGCTGGCTGGAGCGCTGGCGCCGCTGATCGAACGCGACGCATTGGAGGCCGGGCTCGACGCATATCGCAGCGCGTATGACCAGCATCATCGCGAGATGTACGCGGGAAAACTCGGCCTGAGCAGCCTGGTCGACGTCGACAGCGAGCGCTTGCTCGATGATCTGCTGTCGCTGCTCGGCAGCGTCGAAACCGACTACACGATTTTTTTCCGGCGTTTGGCGCAGGTGAACGTCGATGCAGATCAGTGCACCGACGACGGCGCGCTGTTGCGGCCGCTGGATGCAGCGTTTTACAACGCAGAGGGCCGACAATCTGCGCATCAGGCCCGGCTTGCACAGTGGGTGCTGCGCTATCAGCGCTGCGTGCAATCACAGGGCGTGGCCGCGCAGACGCGCATTGCCCGAATGAATGCGCACAATCCAAAGTACGTGCCACGCAACTACCTCGCGCAACTGGCGATTGATGCTGCCGAGCAGGGCGACAACAGCGTGCTGGAACGGTTGCTCGACGTATTGCGGCGCGCCTACGACGAACAACCCGAACACGAAGAGCTCGCCGCACGGCGCCCGGAATGGGCGCGAAATCGCGTTGGGTGTTCGGCCTTGTCTTGTAGTTCATAGGCGCTGGCCGCTGCTGCAATCCGCGGCACAGGGCTTTTGGCACAGCGCCAGACCCACGAACGCGGCTAGACTCGCGGGCTTTCCATGACCGGAATTCGCACGTGTCCAGAGTATGCCTTGCCCTGTGCTTGTCGCCGCTGCTGATCGCCTCAGTCAGCGCGCAAACCGACACCAAGTTGCTGCGTTTCCCGGATCTTTCGGCAACCCAGGTGACGTTTGTCTATGCCGGCGATATCTACGTCGTCGGCCGCGATGGCGGCGCCGCAATACGCCTGACCGCACATCCAGGTCAGGAGCTCTATCCGAAATTTTCGCCGGACGGAAAACAGATTGCGTTCAGCGCTGAGTACAACGGCACGCGCCAGGTTTATGTGATGCCGACGCTTGGCGGCGTGCCGCGCCAGCTGACCTGGTACAGCGATGTCGGCCCGCTGCCGGTGCGTGGTGGTACCGATTATCGGGTGCTGGACTGGGCACCGGATGCCATGAATGTGCTGGTACGCGCCAATCGCGTACCGTTTGACGAACGCGGTGGGCGCCCGTATCTGGTGCCGGTGGATGGCGGAATGGAAACCCCGTTGGCAATTCCGGAAACGGGTGGGGGCATGTTTTCACCGGATGGAAACTCCATGGTGTACACGCCCATTGATCGTGATTTTCGCAGCTGGAAGCGTTATCGCGGCGGTCGCGCGCAGGACGTGTGGACCTATGACCTGATCAACAATCGTTCGCATCGACTGACCCATTTCAACGGCACCGATCACCAGCCGATGTGGATTGACGACGCGATCTACTATGTCTCGGATCACACCCCAACGCTCAATCTCTATCGACTGCCGATCGCCGGCGACGATCGCAACGACGCGCCCGCAGCATTGACGACCTTCAACGATTTTGACGTGTTATGGCCAAGCGCGGGACCCGGTGGCATTGTCTTCGAGCAGGGAGGCGCGCTATGGCGTTTCGACACGGCCAGTGGCGCAAGCAAGCGGCTGCATGTCCACGTTGTCGGCGACGCCGCGGCAACTTTGCCGACGATCAAAAATGTGGCGGCCCAGATCGAGTCGTTCGGCCTGTCGCCGAACGGAAAACGAGTACTGTTCGCCGCGCGCGGCGAGTTGTTCACCGTGCCGGCGAAGGACGGTGCATTGCGCAACATCAGTCAGACACCGGCGGCACGTGAAATGAGCGCCAGCTGGT
>JAWXCG010000121.1:0-10777 GCA_034440555.1 Pseudomonadota bacterium | reverse complement strand
TCTGGTTCGACAAAATCGCCTGGAGCGATTTTGGACAGCCGCAGGCTGGCCCGAGCAACGCGCGGGCTGGGCTCAGGGATGAGCCCAGCAATCCCTCGACGCGCTGCGATAACGGTAAACGAAGCGAGCGACGCAAGTCGGCTTTTTGCTGTCTGGCGTCGAGTGCTGCGTGGACGAGCCGTCGGGGTTCGACAAAATTGCCAGCAGAATTTTTGAGAGTCTTTGACCGGACCCGCGGATTCGCTAAGTGAACCCACTTTTAGCGACGCATGTAGGCTTTTCGCAGATTGGCGGCCCGGCTCCCGCGCATGAACCCACAGGTCCGACAAATCTCGTCCGCCCACAAGATCGCTTTTTCACAGTCGCATGTTCAGGTTGATTGCATGCAGCAATAGGACCGAATGCATGAACGCCATTCAACTTTTTCGGGGCGAAGGGTTGACGCTGGCAGGGCTGGCCTTCATACTTTGCGATCTTGCCCGCGCCCGTAGCTCAGTTGGATAGAGCACCAGGCTACGAACTTGGGGGTCGGGAGTTCGAATCTCTCCGGGCGCGCCAAATGCAGTGAGTTCGGGGCGCTTAAAGCGCCCCGAAATTTTTTACAAGGTTCAGGCGATTATTGGTGGTGGCAAGTGTGGTGCTTACAACAGTGGTGCTTAGAAGAGTGGTTGATTGCAACTCAGTTCGTTGACGCTTGATTGGTGCATGCGGGACAATTCGCAATCAGTGCGCTCGCGCATTGAGAACGACCGGAATCAGCGGGGTATAGCGCAGTCTGGTAGCGCGCCTGCTTTGGGAGCAGGATGTCGGGGGTTCGAATCCCTCTACCCCGACCACCGGTGATGGAAGCATGCGCTCGTAGCTCAATCGGATAGAGCACCGGCCTTCTAAGCCGGTGGTTGCAGGTTCGATTCCTGTCGGGCGCGCCACCTTGGTAGTTGTTTTCACTAACACATCTTTTCACCCGCACCATGTTTACAACGACTCTAAGTAAGGGCATGAAGCCGCGTTTATCTCCGCCATACTTGGTTGCGCCCCGATGCTGGACACATTATTCCGCATCGGATTCACGGCTCATTCGGCGGGGGATTTCACTGACTTGGTCGCCGCAACTCATTGTTGAAACGAAGCGTTTGGGAAACGGAATGTTGGTTGAGGAACATCTGCACAAGTCCGGAGCGGCGATAGCCCCTGAGTCAGGGGGCGAAAAACCGTGGGTTGACCAGCTCTGCTGTTGAGAGCGGGGGTTTGGCAAGCAATAAGCAGTGTGGCGAAGACGATGTCGTGACTTATTCAGACCTTCCTTGAGTAAATGTTGGTTTAACGAATTATTGGCTTGACGATTACAATGGTGGATGTAGCTCAGTTGGTTAGAGCACTGGATTGTGATTCCAGGGGTCGCGGGTTCAAATCCCGTCTTCCACCCCAAATCAGCGTGGGCCGTTAGCTCAATGGTAGAGCAACGGACTCTTAATCCGCAGGTTCTAGGTTCGAGTCCTAGACGGCCCACCATTTACACCGCAGCGAGGCATCGCGAAGCAATTCAAAGACGATGCGCGTTGCCAAGAGCGACACAAGCGAGAGTGGCGGAACTGGTAGACGCACTGGATTTAGGTTCCAGCGGGGCAACCCGTGAGAGTTCGAGTCTCTCCTTTCGCACCAGACATCAACACAACACGATTATCCGGTTTTTTCAGGAGTTCCCATGCAGGTTTCGGTTGAACAGCTCGGCAGTCTCGAACGCAAGATGACGATCCGTGTGCCATCGGCACGCATTGAGCAGCGCGTGCAAGAGCGATTGCGAGAACTGAGTCAAACGGTCCGTATCAAAGGATTTCGCCCAGGCAAGATTCCGGGCAAGGTAATCGAGCAGCGCTACGGTCAGCAAGTGCGATCAGAGGCGGTTTCCGATGTGGTCGGCTCCACTTTTGAGCAGGCTGTTGGTGAAAACAATCTCCGCCCGGCGATGTCGCCATCGATCCGTCGTGACGAGCAGTCGTCGGATGCCGAGTTGGTTTTTACCGCGACATTTGAGGTAGTGCCCGAGATTGGTACGGTTGACGTCTCAGGACTTCAGCTCAACCGCCTCACCTCCGAAGTTGAAGGCGCGGATGTCGATCGCATGATTGAGACTTTGCGGCAACAGCGCAAACGCTGGGTCGTGGTGGAGCGCGCCGCCCAGATTGGCGACATGGTGTTGTTCGAGTACAGCGCAATGGCCGACGGGACGCGTTTTCCGGTTGAGGGCATGGAGCGAGCGGGAACTATTTTTGGAAGTGGTGCCTTGCCGGCCGCGTTTGAATCGGCGTTGGTGGATGCACTAGCCGATACTACCCGAGCATTTTCCGCCGAATTTCCGGAAGGATTCCGCCAGCCAGCGTTGGCGGGGAAGTCCGCTGAAATCGATCTGCATGTGATCCGTATTCAGGCCGCCGAAATTCCCGATGTCGATGACGCATTTGCCGCCAGCTTCGGCGTGGCTGCCGGTGGCATCAGCAAATTTCGGGCAGATGTTCGCGCCAATCTCGAGCGCGAGATGCGCTCGGCACTGAACGGACGCAACAAGGTACACGCTGTCGAGCAACTGGTTCGTGCCTATGCTGGATTCGAACTGCCCAAGGGCATGATCGATGCAGAAGCACGCGCGATGCTGCGTCAGGCGGTGGAGCAGGCGCAGCGCGCGGGGCGTGCGGAAGACGCGCCAGCGAGTCCGGACGGATTTGTCGATGTGGCGGCAAACCGTGTACGCGCCAGCCTGCTGCTTGGAGAAATCGCGCGGCAGACCCAGATGCGGCTCGAATCGCATCGCGCTTCGGAGATGTTGGCGACGATCGCATCGACCTATGAAGAGCCGCAGAAAGTCATCGAAATGTACCAACGCGATGCGCAGCTTATGGGCGGCTTGCGCAATCGGGCAATCGAAGATCAGGTAGTGGACTGGGTGTTCTCGCAGGCAAAAGTGACCGAGCAAGCGGTGAGCTTCCAGCAACTGATGCAGCCGTAGCGAAGCGCTGTTCCACGTCCGTGCGCGACGCGCGACACGATCAAAGGGTCGCTGGACTTGAAGCGATGCCAATCCGGCCTCATAGTGAGTACCGGATTGTTGATGGAGTGGGCGACATGGAACGAGCTTTGAATCTGGTGCCGATGGTTGTAGAGCAAACCGCACGCGGCGAGCGGGCCTACGACATCTACTCGCGACTGCTTAAGGAGCGGGTCATTTTTCTGGTCGGCCCGGTCGACGACTATGTGGCCAATGTGATCGTCGCGCAGATGTTGTTCCTTGAGTCTGACAATCCGGACAAAGACATCAGTTTGTACATCAACAGCCCCGGCGGAGCGGTTACTGCCGGACTGGCGATTTACGACACAATGCAATTCATTCGTCCAGACGTCAGCACCATCTGCGTCGGGCAGGCTGCCAGCATGGGTGCCCTGTTGCTTTGTGCCGGCACCAAGGGCAAGCGCTATTCCTTGCCGCATTCGCGGGTCATGATCCACCAGCCGCTCGGCGGTTTTTCGGGACAGGCCAGCGATATTGATATCCACGCCCGCGAAATACTGCGTATCCGCGAATACCTGAATGGCATCATGGCGCGCCACACCGGCCAGCCAGTGGAACGTGTCGCCAAAGACTGCGACCGCGACAATTTCATGGGACCGATCGAAGCTCGCGACTACGGCCTGGTGGACGCGGTGCTGGAACGTCGGCCGGAAGAATCGGTCAAATCGGGCTGACCCGCGAACGTCCATCGCGCGAGATTAGGCGCTGGTTCTAAACGCTGCGTTCGGATCGAGTCAGTTGGGTATTGATGGCTCGCTCTGGCTCGCGTCGGCGTGTCCGCTGCCAAGCGCCAGACGCGCCAATACCCTGTGATATGCTCACTCCCAATTATTGGAGGGTTACCGCGTCGCCGGTGCCCGCAAGGAAAGCGGAAAGATGACTGAAGATCGCGGTGGCCGCAACGAATCCGGGAAAGTGCTGTACTGCTCCTTCTGCGGCAAGAGCCAGCATGAAGTGCGCAAGCTGATTGCCGGTCCGTCGGTGTTCATCTGCGACGAGTGCGTCGAGCTTTGCAACGACATCATCCGCGAAGAATTGGAAGAGAAGTCGGCCGCGGCGCGTAGCCATCTGCCCAAGCCGCGCGAAATTCTGGAAACGCTGGATCAGTACGTGATCGGGCAACCACGTGCGAAGCGCGTGCTCGCGGTAGCCGTTTACAATCACTACAAGCGGCTGGAAACGCGACAGAAAAACGACGACATCGAGCTGTCGAAGAGCAATATTCTGTTGGTTGGCCCGACTGGGTCCGGCAAGACATTGCTGGCCGAAACGCTGGCGCGTCTGTTGAATGTGCCCTTCACCATCGCTGATGCCACCACGTTGACCGAGGCAGGTTATGTCGGCGAAGACGTCGAAAACATTATTCAGAAGTTGCTGCAGAAATGCGACTACGACGTAGAAAAGGCGCAGAGCGGAATCGTCTACATCGACGAGATCGACAAAATTTCACGCAAGTCCGAGAACCCTTCTATCACCCGTGATGTGTCCGGTGAAGGTGTCCAGCAGGCCTTGCTGAAGCTGATCGAAGGCACCATCGCTTCAGTGCCGCCGCAGGGCGGACGTAAGCATCCGCAGCAGGAGTTCCTGCAGGTCGATACACGCAACATCCTGTTCATTTGCGGTGGCGCTTTTGCAGGACTGGAAAAAGTGATTCAGGCCCGATCGGAGTCCACGGGAATCGGGTTTTCCGCGGAAGTGCGCAGCAAGGACAAGCGTGCAAGCGTGGGCGACTTGCTGAAAACCATCGAACCCGAAGATTTGATCAAGTTCGGATTGATTCCAGAGTTTGTCGGTCGTCTTCCGGTCGTGGCCACTCTCGAGGAACTCGATGAGGAAGCGCTTATCAAAATCCTCAGCGAACCCAAGAATGCCATCACCAAGCAGTTCCGCAAACTGTTTGAGATGGAGGGGGTCGAGCTCGAGTTCCGCGATGATGCGCTGCGTGCCATAGCGCGCAAAGCGCTCAAACGCCGCACCGGCGCGCGCGGCTTGCGCACGATTCTGGAGTCGGTGCTGCTGGACACCATGTATGAACTGCCGTCGCAGGAGCAGGTCAGCAAGGTGGTTGTCGATGAAGCGGTGATCAATGGCGCTGCCGAGCCCTATCTGATCTATAGCAACGCTCAGCCCTCTGCGCGTGCCGTGGGCGCAGACTGAGTTCAGTCCATCACCCTTCGCCCCGCTTTGCGCGGGTCGAAGCGTTTGCTGGCCCAACTCTTGCATCTTCAGTGAATGACCACACTTGACGACTATCGGCGTCAGGCGCAGTCTCGACTTGCGTCCGACCCTCGACTTGGGTCCGACAATTTCTCAGGAATTTCTCATGACAGTGTCACGCTCCCGAACTGAAACCCCACGCACCATCCCGCTTTTACCGCTGCGTGATGTAGTGGTGTTTCCCAATATGGTGATTCCTCTGTTCGTCGGGCGCGAGAAATCAATTCGCTCGCTGGATGCTGCAATGGAAGGCGACAAGCAGATCCTTCTGGTTGCGCAGAAGAGTCCCGACATTGATGACCCCGGTGCGGCAGACCTATACGAGCTGGGTACCCTGGCCAACGTGTTGCAACTGTTGAAGCTCCCCGATGGCACCATCAAGGTGCTGGTTGAGGGCGTCTCCAGAGTCAAGCTGTCCGGCGTTGAAACGCTGGGCGATGTCCTGCATGGTCAGATGCTTGTGGTCGAGTCGCAAACATCGCGCGACTCGCGTGAAGTTGATGCTGCAGCCAAGTCGCTGATGTCCCTGTTTGAGACGTTTATCAAGCTCAACCGCAAGGTGCCGCCGGAGCTGATGACGACGCTCGCCGGCATTGATGAGCCTTCGCGTCTCGCTGACACCGTGGCTGCGCACCTGGGCGTACGCTTGCAAGACAAGCAGCATGTGTTGGAGACGCTTGACGTTTATGAGCGCCTGGAGCGACTCATTGGGCTGGTCAATGCGGAAATTGATTTACAACAGATTGAAAAGCGCATTCGCGGTCGGGTCAAGACGCAAATGGAAAAGAGTCAGCGCGAGTACTACCTCAACGAGCAGATGAAGGCGATCCAGAAGGAATTGGGCGACCTGGATGAAGCGCCGAATGAGCTTGATGAACTTGCCCGCAAAATCGGCACAGCAGGCATGCCCAAAGCGGTAACGGCCAAGGCGCGCAACGAGCTCAGTAAGCTCAAGCAGATGTCGCCCATGTCCGCCGAAGCAACCGTGGTGCGCAATTACCTTGACTGGTTGCTCGGTGCGCCTTGGAAAAAGCGCACCAAGATCCGCAAGGATTTGCCCGCCGCGGAGCAAGTGCTTGATGCGGACCATTACGGTCTGGAAAAAGTCAAAGAGCGCATTCTTGAATATCTCGCAGTGCAGCAGCGGGTCAAGAAAATGAAGGGACCGATACTGTGTCTGGTCGGGCCGCCAGGCGTAGGCAAGACTTCACTCGGACAATCCATAGCGCGCGCAACCAACCGAAAATTCATTCGCATGGCACTTGGTGGTGTGCGTGACGAAGCGGAAATTCGCGGACATCGCCGCACTTACATTGGCTCGATGCCCGGTCGAGTGATCCAGAATTTGTCCAAGGCAGGTGTGCGCAACCCGTTGGTGATGTTGGATGAGATCGACAAGATGTCCACGGATTTCCGCGGAGATCCGTCATCTGCGTTACTGGAGGTGCTGGATCCCGAGCAGAATCACACTTTCAATGATCACTACCTGGAAGTGGATTTTGATCTCAGCGATGTCATGTTCATCGCCACCGCCAATTCGTTGAACATCCCTTCGGCGTTGCTCGACCGTATGGAGGTCATTCGAATTCCGGGCTACACCGAAGAAGAAAAGATCGGAATTGCGGAACGCTATCTGCTTGCAAAAGAGACCAAGGCGGCAGGTCTTGCCGAGCGCGAGCTGGTGATCGAAACGGATGCAGTACGCGATATGGTGCGCTATTACACGCGCGAGGCGGGTGTGCGCGGGCTCGGTCGTGAGATCGCAAAAATCGCGCGAAAAGTGGTCAAAGAGGCGGCGATGGCTTCTTCCAGGAAGAAGCTAAAATCCGGAAAAGTAACGACAAAACGCACCCATGTCCGCGTCGGTGCCGATCGCCTGGAACACTATCTGGGCGTGCGCAAATTCACCTACGGACGTGCCGAACAACAACCGGAAGTGGGCCTCGTTACGGGGCTTGCCTGGACCCAGGTCGGTGGCGATTTACTCAGCATCGAAGCGAGTGTTATTCCGGGTAAGGGCAAGTTGATCCACACCGGTCAGCTCGGCGACGTGATGCAGGAATCGATTCAGGCGGCGCTTTCGGTGGTGCGCGCGCGCGCTGCGCTATTCGGTATTGATCCTGAGTTCAATCAGAAGAACGACCTCCACACTCACGTCCCTGAAGGCGCCACGCCCAAGGACGGCCCAAGCGCAGGCATCGCAATGTGCACCGCGCTGGTCTCTGCGTTGACTCGAATTCCGGTTCGCGCTGATGTTGCGATGACCGGCGAAATCACATTGCGTGGGCGGGTGCTGCCCATCGGCGGCTTGAAGGAAAAGCTGCTTGCAGCGCACCGCGGAGGCATCAAGACCGTGGTGATCCCGGAAGAAAATGCCAAAGACCTGGTCGACATTCCAGCTGAAATCACCTCGCGGCTGGACATTCGTCCAGTGAAGTGGATCGACGAGGTACTCGATCTGGCGCTGGCCGAACCACTGCGGCCGACGCCGGTCGCAATCGCGACGGTTGCGGCCGATAGCAAACCTGCCGTCGAGCCTGATGGTGAATCTGAGTCGAATGTGATACGGCCTCACTGACAGTAGAGGCAACTCATGTTTTTCCCCTGTAAAGCGTGCTGTACTTTGTTGCGCGCTTATAGTGCCACTGGTATAAAGACGCCCCTACTGCTTCGGCTGTGAGCGTGCTTAGTTGCGGCTCTCGCGGTAGCTGAGACTGAAGAGCAAGCATCCAAGGATGCTGCGCATCAGTCCGAATTGACTACGAACCACCCACACGAATTCCAGGGAGTACCCAATGAACAAATCGGATCTGGTTACCGGCATCGCAGAAAACGCAGAACTCAGCAAGGCCGATGCTGGCCGTGCACTCGAGGCAGTGATCAAAGTCGTAAAGAAAGCACTAAAGTCTGGCGACACCGTTGCTATCGTTGGCTTCGGAACGTTCTCGGTTCGCAAGCGCGCTGCGCGTACCGGCCGTAACCCGCAGACTGGTGCGACGCTCAAGATCAAGGCCTCGAAGAATCCGGCGTTCAAGGCTGGCAAAGCCCTGAAAGACGCTGTAAACTAATCCGCTTTGCTGGGGTGCTTAGCTCAGCGGTAGAGCGTCGCCCTTACAAGGCGAGGGTCGGGGGTTCGAAACCCTCAGCACCCACCATCTGTGAGGACGCCGCATAAAACCGAGCAAGTTGGGTACAGGTCTGGTCGAGGGATGACACCTTCGATGTCTACAAGAGTTTGATGGTCAGATGTGTTTTCTGATCATGGGAAAATGGAGTGGTAGTTCAGTCGGTTAGAATATCGGCCTGTCACGCCGAGGGTCGCGGGTTCGAGTCCCGTCCACTCCGCCATCTGACGCGAGGGCGCCCACGAGGCGCCCTTGTTTTTTTTGCCCCACGCCGGACGTGCCCGGTAAACCAGAAAGACATCGAGCCATGTTGCAGCAGATTCGTGACAAATCGAGTACCAAGGTGTTTTACAGTCTGCTGATGCTGTTGGTGATTGGTGGATTGCTATTCTTCGGTATTGGCGATTACAGCTTTGGCGGGTCGCAGCCATTTGTGGCCAAGGTCGGCGACGAGATCATCAGCGAAGACGATTTTGCCAAGCGCATGCAAGAGCAGCAAAACCAGATGCGCCAGATGATGGGCGAATCCTACAATGCCAAAATGTTTGATACGCCTCAATTCCGGCGTCAGGTGCTGGACCAGTTGATCGACGAAGAGTTGATCACCCAGGCCGGCACGGGTGCGGGCATGGCGGTTTCGGACAGCAAAGTCCGCGAAGAAATCGGCAAGATCGAGTCGTTCAAGCGCGAAGGAAAATTCGACGAGGATTTGTATCGTGAAGTGCTGAAAAGCAATCGCATGAGTCCAACGCAGTTCGATGCGCGCCTGCGTCGTGACATTGCGGTTCGCGAGTTGCCTAGTCAAATTACTGCTACTGCGCTGGTCACGTCCAAGGAAGTCGGTACGTTTGTACGCTTGCGGGATCAGTTGCGCAGTTTTCGTTATCTGTCTCTCCCGCCAACAGTCATTGCGCCGGAAAGCATCAGTGACGAACAGATCAAGAAATATTTCGACGCGCACTCGATAGATTACGTGACGCCCGAGCAAGTCTCAGTCGAATACGTCGAGTTGAACGGAGCGTCGATCGCGCGCGTTGAGGCAAATGAATCGCAGCTGCGCCAGCAGTATCAGGAGCAGTCGCTCCGATTCGGTACCAATGAGCAACGCCTGGCTTCGCACGTGCTCATCGAAGTGGCTGAATCTGCGGATGCAAAGGCGCAGAAAGTAGCGCAGGATAAGGCGGCGGCGGTTGCCGCCGAGCTGAGTGCTGGAAAGGAGTTCGCGCTGGTAGCGCAAACTTCTTCCGAAGATATCGGGTCCAAGGAATCAGGCGGTGATTTGGGCTGGATCGAGAAGGGCAGTATGGAGCCGGCCTTTGAGCAAGCGCTGTTCGCATTGGAGGCGGGCAAGGTTTCGGCGCCAGTTCGAACCAGGCAGGGCTATCACATCATCGCCCTGCGCGAGATTCGTCCCGCCGTGACCAAGTCGTTCGACGAAGTACGCGCGGAGCTTGAGTCTGAGTTCATCGAAGAACAGCGCGTGCAGCAATTTACCGAGTTTCAGGACAAACTTTTTGCCGCCGCAGACCATACCAGCGGAACGTTGGAACCGCTGGCCAAGACAATCAACGCGCAAGTGCTGACGTCCGAGTTGTTCACGCGCGAATTTGGCCCTGGCATTGCGGTTCATCCGGGTATCCGAGAGGCGGCATTTTCGCTGGAAGTGAAGGACGACGGATTGACCAGCGAGCCAATCGAATTGAGTAAGGAACATGTAGTGGTAATCCGACTTGCGCAGCACAAGGCGTCACAACCCAGGTCACTGGAAGTTGCCAAGGACGAAGTGCGCACATTGCTGGTCAGCGAGGCGAGCAGCAAGTCAGCCCGGGACGCTGCGGACGCAGCGCTCAAGCGACTGCTGGGTGGCGAGACACTGGATGCCATTGCGTCGGGACAGGGCGTCGTCGAGGCCAAGGACATTGGTCGTCAGGGCGCTACGCATGATGCTGCATTGGTGTCCGAGGTTTTCAAGATGGCAAGGCCCGCTGCGGCTGCAGTGACCAATGGATTGGCAAAACTCAGCGAGAGCAGTTATGCATTGGTGCAATTGCAATCGGTGGTTGATGGCGATGTCGCCAAGCTGGATGAAGCGGCACGGACTGCGGCAAACGATCAAATTCGACAGGAACTTGCGGCTGCCGAGACCGAGGCGTTTCGCAAAGCATTGCGCGCACGCGTACCGGTGCTGATCGACGAAACCAAAATCTGATTCTGTCGTCTCCGCGAATAAAAACGGCGAGCTTCGGCTCGCCGTTTTTACTTCTGCGTCCAGGGTAAGCGTCCAGCCAACCCACCTTCCGCCGAGCCGACGGCCGTGATTACGCCTTGGCCGGCTGCCAGGTGTGCGGCAGCAGCTCGCCGATACGGCTGT
>JAWXCG010000120.1:0-3522 GCA_034440555.1 Pseudomonadota bacterium | reverse complement strand
ATGAATTCTCGCGCGTACTTCTGTGGATTCCGCTCGGTTGGTTTGGCCTGCACACGGTGATTGCCTGGTACGCTTTTTTCATACCGCCGGGCGGGCGATTGATCGATGCGGCCACCGGCGTACCGATCGGCAACCGCCGCGTCGTCACGACCTGGGTCAGCTATCCGATACCGATCATCGGGATAAGCACGTGTACGGGCAGACAGGCACACCTCACAAAAGAGGATGGCACGTTTGCATTTCGTTTTGCCCCGTACGCCACTTTGTTCTCCGGCACTTACCGGCGATTCGTCAATCCGATGGTGCCAGGGCACTACGACGAATCATGGGACGGCTACTGGCTAACGCCGCCGCGTGGCGATATGCGCGCACGCCGCTATTTTGTCGGAAGGCAGAA
Organism: Pseudomonadota bacterium; assembly: GCA_034440555.1. Classification (GTDB taxonomy): domain Bacteria; phylum Pseudomonadota; class Gammaproteobacteria; order Xanthomonadales; family Ahniellaceae; genus 0-14-3-00-62-12. The sequence goes on along the minus strand of JAWXCG010000120.1, from coordinate 3,125 downwards.
TGTTCCGATGCCAATCGGCAAGTGGTGCGAGTTCAGTTCTACGCCGCAATACGAATATGGTGCCCCCTACGTGAGCAAACAGCGCCCCGCTGGGATTGTGGGGTTGCTGCCGGGCGAGGAACCCCCTTTCGATGCTACCTACCGCGAAGCCTGTATCGAAAAGCGAGACTGGACGCTGAACTACATCTACATGAAGGCCATGCTGGACGAGGCCAGATACAGCGGCCCGCGCCTGGAATTGGGCGGGGGCTTGCCGATTGCGCCACCCGCATCGATGCAATACGAGATGGACCAGATTGCGATCGGATGCGATGCCCACAACGGCACGTGCACCAAGGCCATCGTGCCCGAAGTGCGCGAGAGTTTTTGCGGCTATATGGCCGAGGTGCGTGCATTCAATCAAGCACACCGCACACCTATGCTTCAGTCCGAACCTGTCCCCGAATCTTGACAGTACGCCCTGCCATCGCGCACAGGAGCCCTATGCCCATCTTTCTTGCCGAATTCCTCTACAGCGCCATCCTCTGGGGTAGCCTCATCACCGCATTGCTGTGGTGGCTACGCAGCCGCGCTGCGAGCCGGGTGATGCGCGGCATGCTTTGGATACCGATGGCCTGGTTCGGACTGCACACGGCCTTCGCCTGGTATGGCTTTATCCTTCCGCCCAGCGGCACGCTGATCGATGCCGATGCGGGCACGCCCTATGCCCGCCAACGGGTGATTGCCACCTGGATGAGTTACCCGCTCAGCCTGTGGAGCACGGCGTGCTCTGGAAGCCAGGCCCATCTGACCGACGCTGAGGGCGATTTTGCGTTTCGCTTTGCGCCAGCGCCTACGTTGGTGTTTGGGTCGTTGGCCAGAGGGCTGCGCTCGATGGTGCCTGGGCGTATCAATCAAAGCAAAATGCGCGGGCTGTTGGTGCCATTGCTCGGCAAGCAAACCGTGCAGCGCTACGTTGAGGGTAGAAGTTTGTCGCGACAAGGGGAGAGCTTGCAATGCGCGGCGTATATCGCCCCACAGTATCCCGACACGGTACAACCCCTTCCTGGTGAAGCAGATCCGTTTGCTGTGATGTTGCGCGAAGCTTGCGTAGAAAAACAGCCGTGGACGCAAACCGACATATTCATGTTTGAAATGATGAGAGTGCACCCGAGTTCGCCTGCACCACCTATAGATATTCAAAATGAATATGGAAACATGAGTTTGCTCGGTTGCCAGGAAGGTATTTGTGTTGGAGTTATTGCGCCACATATTCGCGAAAAATTCTGCGGTTACTTCACCTCGCTGCAATCTCCCGTCGGAGCAAAGCCATGATTAAGAAATTGCTTTTTCTATCGATCTCATTGGCGATTTCAGTCAACGCCGACGCCTATGAAATAGGCACGCATGCCTATGTCACCAAACTTGCGGTCGATGCCTCGGTGCTGTCGCCTGCGCACCCCAAGTCGATTGTCCCCGTGACTGGCTTCGACCGGCTGGATGCGATCACGCCACTGGCGGCACTGCGCCCGGATACCGGAACTGAGCATCGCTACTACGACAATGCGCCGCTTTCGATGATTGACCTCGGCAGTGCCGCCGCCAGCAATTTCACCGAGCGCAGCCCACAAGAATTGGAGGGCAAGATTTTCGAAGCACTGCGGGTTGCCGGGCGGCTGACAGGCATTGCCGCACGCGCCGACTTTGAGTTTCGCGTCGAAGCCTGGGTGATGCGCGGCGCGATTCGCGAAGACGATAACGATGCCGGTTTGTATGCGGTGGGCGGCAGCGAGCGCGACCGCGACCCGTGGAACTCGGTGTTTCGGGCCGGCCGGCATTTTTACGACCCGATCAATAATCGCTCACTCGCCAATGGCGTGTCCTGTTTTTTGTTTGGCTGCAAGCCTGCCGTGGAATGGGCGATGGGCCGAACCGGCGTACTGGGTGGGTCGCCCCCGCTGGACACGGCGCGCGAAAACCATTTCAGCTGGCAGGACGCGCGCGACAACTACTGGTGGGCATTGACCTACAAACCGATTGCCCCCGCGTCGCCCACGCTCGGCGTTTGGCAGCAGCGCTATTCGGGCAACCGCAACCTGCGCTGGGCCACCACATTGAAAGCGGTGGGTCAGGTGATTCACCTGTTGCAGGATATGGCGCAGCCGCAGCACGCCCGCAACGACAGCCATGGCCCGCCCACTGCGCAAATCGCCATTGGCGACAACCCCGCCGATGGCGCCTTCGAGGCGTATACCGAGGCCAGGCTGCTGCGCACCCCGATCGTGCATGGATTTTCCAACCCGATCACCCAGTTCTCTGGCGCCTACATCACGATTGATCAGGTGCCGCCACTGCGGTTGCCGGCCAGCTTGCCGTATCCGACGCCTTCGTTTGGTTCGCCTATCAAGTTTTTTACGACGAGGCAAATCGAAAATGACCCCAGTGCGCGACGCGGCCTTGCAGACTTATCGAATAGAGGATTTTTTACCAGCACATCTTTGCCTATCAATGTGGGCTCCGGACAACCTGACCCAAGTGCGTCCGCCTTTTTAGACCCGCCACGTCCAAGTGTGCAACCGGGGTTCTACACCGAACAAACCTACGACACCACCTTGTATGCCGATGGCACGGCGGTGCGCCTGGCCCAGGTGCTGGCCACCGTGCCGGACGTGCCGGCGCCGACTTGGAATGCGCAGAGCGGCCTGTTCGCCGGATACGGCAACGCCGGCAAACTGCCGCTGCTCAACCTCAGCCAAAAGCGCAACGCCGCCGATTTGATCGCCATCCCCACGCCAGAAACCCAGGACGCGCAGTACGACATGTCGTACCCGGTACTCGAAAGTATGGCCGACGCCATGCTCCCGCGCGCGGTCGCCTACAGCACCGGCCTGATCGACTACTTCTTCCGTGGCCGCCTTGAAGTGACGCCGCGCGCGCAAAACGTGTTCGCGGTGATGAATCAGGGGGAGGCGCATACGGTGGATGCGGAGGGTTATCCGCGCAAGAACAATGGCGATATTTTCGGGTTCGAGAAGGTGCGTTTGCGAGTGCGCAATATCAGCGAGGCGATCACCGAATCGGGGCCAGCGGCTGCGGCGATTGCGCAGGCTTCGGGCAATGGCAAGTTGGTCGCCGTCGCGCGCTAT